>JBCCIX010000254.1:0-6445 GCA_039028075.1 Bacteroidota bacterium
CTTTGGCCATGCACAAAGAAGATTGTGCCACACTACTTGCGGTAAAGGCCTATGCGCCCAGTTACGGATTTCAACATTACGAAGAATCAACTCCCGACACTTTCCTGGATGAAGGAGATACCGTAAAGTTTGGTAATTCCACTCTTGATATCGTTTTCGTACCCGGCCATGCTCCAGGTCATATCGCTTTTTATAACCTAGCTAATGATTTTATCATTGGTGGTGATGTCCTTTTTGAGGGGAGCATCGGCCGAACGGACCTACCAGGTGGTAACTTTGATACACTCATTAAAAGCATTCACCAAAAGTTCTTTCCACTTGGTAACAGTATGACTGTCTACAGTGGCCATGGCGGAACAACTACCATTGGAAAAGAAAAGGTTAACAACCCTTTTTGTGCCTTAACGAGCTAATATTGAACGTCATTAGAAACATTCCCAATGCCATCACTTGTGGTAATCTGCTGTGTGGAAGTATTAGTGTAGTAAAAATCTTCAATGGCAGTTGGGAAACGGCTGTTTATTTTATTTGGGGAGGACTTATTCTGGATTTTCTTGATGGTTTTGCGGCCAGATCACTTAAGGTGCATTCCCGTACGGGAAAGGAGCTAGACTCTTTGGCCGATATGGTTACTTTTGGATTAGTACCAGGTTTAATAGCATTTCAGTTAATTAGTACAAAAACACCACTGCAATGGTTACCTTATTTAGGTTTTTTAATCACTATATTTTCCGCATTGAGGTTAGCAAAGTTTAATGTTGATGAACTGCAGTCAGACGTTTTTATAGGTCTGCCTACGCCTGCGAATACCTTATTCATATCCTCACTCATTTTTATAAATGCGGATTGGTTGCCTTTACTAACTATCCTGCTACTGGTCATAGTGTTTTCCTATCTATTGGTGGCGCCCATTGAGATGATAGCCTTAAAATTTAAGCACTTCAAATGGAAAGGAAACGAGGACCGCTACCTCATTATAATCATAGCGATAGTGAGTATACTGGTTTTGCAAAAAATAGCGTTACCTCTTGTTATAGTGGCGTATATATGTCTGTCGATTGCTAAAAAGGTTTTTTTTAGTAAATCAAAGGCACAATAAAGAAACGTTTGTAGTATTTTGCTTGTTCAAGCGTTACGGTGAAGTCATGAGGAGGAGAACATTTTACATATTTTTAGCTTTCCTATTTATCTCCGTCTACGGAAATGCTCAAAATTCCGTTTTGCAGGAAGGGCTCTGGTACAAAATACCTGTTACTGAGGACGGTGTGTATAAGTTATCGTATGAGTTCCTGAGAAACACAGGGATTCCCGTAGATGATCTCGATCCCAGAAAAATAAAGATCTATGGCAACTCCGGGGGTATGCTTCCTCAGTCTAATAGTGAGCAGAGGCCCTTTGGTCTGCTAGAAAGCTCTATTCAAGTTGTAGGTGAGGAAGATGGCAGTTTCGATAACAGCGACTACGTCTTGTTTTTTGCCTCAGGGCCCCATGGCTATGCCTATGATAATGACGAGTTGCAATACGAATACAATATTTACAGTGACCTCAATTATTACTTTCTAACCTATGAAGGAGCACAGGGCGCTAGAATAGCAACTGCAGAGGACCTAGGTGAGGGGTTTCCTATAATCGATACATTTAACGATTTCAGACACTACGAAATCGAAGAAACCAACTTACTTATTTCCGGTAGGGAATGGTACGGCGAACGATTTGACCTGAACACACAGCGCGACTTTACTTTTGATGTTGAAGGATTACACACCGGTTCTGAAGTAACCATTGTGTCAGACGTAATGACACAAGCTTTTCAGGGGTCTTCATTTGATGTATCCATCAACGGGATAAACCTTGGATCCCAGTCTTTAGGAAGTGTACCTAATTTTCTGGATCCCGTTGTGAATAACCCCAATCGCTACAGCGTCAAAGGCAGATCGAGCCAGAAAGAATATTCGATCTCAACCGATCTGATTAATTCTGATCGCTTGACCGTTGGCCTTACCTACAACAAGGGCGGCACACTAAGGTCTGTAGGATACCTAAATTTTCTAGAACTCCAAGTGATTCGTGATCTGGCGCTGTACGACGATCAGACCATCTTTAGATCACTCGAAAGCCTCGAAAATGGGATTTCATCGTACGTGGTAGATAACATGAGTGTCCCCAATCGGGTTTGGAATATCACAAACCGAGAGCTGCCTCTATCCCAAACCTACACGATGGAAGGCACTATTGCGCGTTTCACGGTGGAAAGCGACGATTTGAAGGAGTTTGTGGTATTTGATCCCAACATGGTACCGGAGCCTACGTCTATAATTCAAATTCCAAACCAAGACCTTAAAGGGCTACCTCCCTCCGAGTTTTTGATAGTCACCCATCCTAACTTTTTATCAGAAGCGGAAAGACTGGCTGCCTTCAGAAGAAGTAATGACCACCTTAGCGTTAGCGTGGTGACCACGGAACAGGTATTCAATGAGTTTTCCAGTGGAAAGCAGGATGTATCGGCAATCAGAGACTTTGCAAAGTACCACTATGACCGGCACGGTAAGCTACGCTATCTGCTGTTATTTGGAAAAGGCTCCTACGACTATAAAGATGTACTATCAAATAATAAAAACTTCGTGCCGGTTTATGAGTCCTATAACTCTCTTGAACCTCTTGACACATATGCCTCAGATGATTACTATGGTTTTTTGGAGGAAGATGAAGGGGCCTGGGAAGAGATAAATGGTGGGAATCATACCATGGAGATAGGTGTAGGGCGCTTTCCGGTCACCAACATACAACAGGCTAAAGTAGTAGTAGATAAGGCTATTCGTTACGAGTCCGACGGCCGGACGCTGGGCGCATGGCGAAATGAAATTGTTTTCGTGGCTGATGATGCCGACGGGAACTTGCATCATCAGCAAGCCGATCAATTAACGACCTTCATTGATACCACATTTTATGATTTCAACTCAAACAAACTTTTTTTGGACGAGTTTCCACAAATCTCCAGACCCAACGGGCAGACTTCGCCAAAAGCCAGAAAAGCGCTTGAGGATGCCATAGAAAGAGGAGCGCTGATGGTAAATTTTACGGGTCACGGCGGTGAAATAGGGTGGATGCAAGAGGAAATCTTAGATCTGTTTTTAATTGATGATCTTCAAAATAGAAATAGGCTACCCTTATTTGTGACTGCTACTTGTGAGTTTACCCGGCACGATGATCCCAAGCGAGCCAGCGGTGGTGAGTTGATGGTGACCACGGAAAGAGGTGGTGGTATTGCCATTGTAAGCACGTGCCGACCGGTAAGAAGCAGTTCAAACTTTGCCTTAAACAAGGAATTTCTCAACCATATCTTTGACCAGCAAAACGGCGAATTCCTTCGGCTTGGAGATATATTCAGGCTGACCAAAAATGGAAGTGTAGATCTGGCTCAAGACGTTCGAAAAGTCGGTAATAGAAACTTCGCTCTCCTCGGCGATCCTTCATTAAGGTTGGCTTATCCGGAAAACAGAATTGTGATTACCGACCTAGCTGAGGGCGAAACCTCCACTGATACCTTGAAAGCACTAGCTAAAACTACCATTAGCGGAGAAGTTAGGTCTCCAAACAACGCTCTCCTTTCATCGTTTTCTGGCACCTTGGATATTACTGTATTTGATAGCGATGTCCCTAAAACTACGTTGGGCCAAGATAACGCACCCTTCAAATTTAGTGAAAAGGAAAATAAGATCTTCAAGGGCTCGGCATCGGTGCAGGGAGGTCGTTTTGAAGTCAGTTTCGTTGTTCCTAAAAATGTTTCACAACGCTTTGAGACGGGTAAAATCAGCCTTTACGCCAGCGAATCCTCTACCATGGCAGATGCTACCGGCGCAGATATATCCGTAAAAGTTGGTGGAACCGCTACTACTTCGGATCAGGATACTACTCCGCCGAGGATTGCAATTTATATGGGCGACACGCTTGAATCGAAAACGACAGGTATCAGTCATAATACCATGCTCTTCGCCAAATTGACCGATGAGAGCGGTATCAATATTTCAGGTTTTGGGATATCTAACAGCATCACTGCCACTATTGATGACGATGAGGTATTTATTTTGAATGATTTTTACACGGCTAATAAAGATAGTTACCAGACAGGATGGGTTTCTTTTCCCATTAATGATCTTGAGGAAGGGAAGCATACCATTGAGCTTCAGGCAGCAGATACCTACAACAATATACAAACCGAACGTTTGACATTTTTTGTTGCAGATCCAAGTAGCGTGTTAATAAGTAAGCTCAAAAATAGTCCTAATCCTGTCAAGAGCAACACAACTTTTTCTTTTGCTCATAACCGCGCCGGTGATGATTTGGAAGTGAACCTTCAAATTATTTCCAGTATGGGTGAGCTCGTACGAGATATTGACATTCGTGTGGACGACAGCGCTCCCTTAGTTAGTCTTTATGAGTGGAACGGTGCCGGCGTAAATAATGAAAATTTAAGGCAGGGTATATACTTGTACCGGATAACGGTTCGTTCTTTACAGGATGGAGCAAAAGGTCAAGAGTTCCAAAAACTAATTCTTATTAAATAGTTATCTTTGTCGGCTAAATTATTAAATATGAAAAAGCTAATTGAGCTTATATTCTTAGGGTTTCTTACGCTCAGCACCACGAATATGTTTGCACAATTACAGGGACAAGATTCTACACGTAGGGTTATCACTACGGCCGTTCCGTTTTTGACCATTACGCCTGATGCCCGAGCGGGTGGTATGGGTGATGCTGGTGTAGCCACTTCCGCAGACGCTAATTCCGTTCACTGGAACCCAGCCAAATTGGTCTTTATTGATACTGACATTGGATTTTCATTAAGTTATACGCCTTGGCTTGGAAAGATTATTGACGACATGGCGATCGTATACCTGTCCGGTTATAAACGCCTGACGAAAGAGCAGGCGGTGGCGGTTAGCATGAAGTATTTTGATTTAGGAGAGATCTTTTTTACAAATATTGATGGTGGAAGCGAAGGTAATTTTAATCCTCGGGAGCTATCAATTGATGCGACCTACTCTAGAAAATTAAGTCAAAATTTAGGCATTGGCATCACGGGCAGGTACATACATTCTAATTTGACCGGAAGCTTTTCAAGTGGTGGTTTAGATGCACGACCTGGTAATAGCGTAGCCGCCGATATCGCAGTGTATTACAATAAAGATATTGCCTTAGGAGGGCGTAACGGAAACTTAGCTTTTGGCGCGAATATTTCAAATATTGGCTCCAAATTGACCTACTCGGATGAGGATAATGAAGACTTTATCCCTACTAACTTGCGGTTAGGTACGGCGCTTACTACTGATTTAGACCCGTACAATAAAATTACGTTTGCTCTTGATCTTAATAAACTAATGGTGCCGAGTCCTAGATTAGACAGTACACAAAATGAAAAATCGTTGCTTGAGGGAATGTTTGGATCTTTTAGCGATGCCGAAGACGGCTTTAGTGAGGAACTACGAGAGTTCACTCTGTCTCTTGGCGCTGAATATTGGTATAACAATACATTTGCCGTTCGTTTGGGTTATTTTATTGAAGCTGAAGATAAAGGTGATAGGCAATATCTAACCGCCGGAGTTGGTTTCAGATACCAGCGATTTGGGGTCGACTTTGCCTATTTGGTACCACAGGAACAAGAGCACCCACTAGCAGAAACTTTGCGTTTTTCACTTCTATTCAACTTTGACAAGAGCATTACCGAAGAGGACTCCGTCACGGATTAATGCTTGACCGTACCTTAGCTCCTGAGATTCACGAAATTTCTAAAGTTGAATTCCAATACGTAAGAGAAGAGATTCTCCCCAATGGTGTTCTTTTTGCTTCTTTAGAATCCGGTGATCAAGAGGTAGTGAAATTAGAGGTGATTTTTCCAAATGCAGGAAATAAATCAGAAATCCATAAAGGTCAAGCCTCCATGGCGGTTAGCATGCTCAAAGAAGGAACCGCCTCTTTTTCATCTGCTGAAATAACCCATAACTTTTCAAATTTAGGGGCCTACATCGAAGTTAATCCGGGCTTCGATAATGCCAGTGTGGCTATGTACTGCCTTGACAAGCACGTGAAACCGTTATTACCCCTATTTTCAGAAATCCTGCATGCCCCATCGTTTGAAGGGAAAGAACTCGAACTTCAAAAAGAGCTTCAAATGGCTCAACTATTGGTTCAAAATAAAAAAAACAGTGTTTTAGCCAGTAAAGGGATACGTCAGGCCATTTTTGGTTCGGGTCATCCTTATGGTCGCATCATCAGTGAGAACGACATTCGTGATTTGCAGGCTGCGCACCTCAACGGTTTCTGGAAAAAATCAAAAAACAACTTCGAAGTGCTTCTCTCCGGAGCCCCTTCAAAGTTTACTATTGATGCAATACGAAATCTCTTTGGCTCAAAAATGAACTTCGAGTTCAAAGAAAGTGGATGGCGC
>JBCCIX010000255.1:0-6427 GCA_039028075.1 Bacteroidota bacterium
AGGAGCATTGAAGGAACAATTGTTAATAGAGTACAATACGTTTGCTGACTTAGCTTCAATAGCCTTCGCTGTTAATGAAGAGTATCAGCAGGATGATTTTGAGTTAAAAGAGAACGATGAGGTAGTAATTATTCCGCCGGTGAGTGGAGGGTAATTGATTTCGGAATTTAAGACTTTAGATTGGCGAACATCGATATACAATTAAAAAACACATTCTTAGATGAAAAGGAATGCTTGGGCTTTGTAGCCGATCCGGGGGCGGGTGGTACCGCAGTTTTTGTGGGTACCGTTCGTGATCAAACCCAGGGTAAAAAAGTAGTACGGCTTGTATTTGAGTCGTATGAGCCTATGGCTAACAAGGAAATGCAAAAAATTGCAAAAAGGGTAGTAGAACGGTGGGGTGCCTTCAAAGTTAGTATTCATCATAGAGTAGGGGTTTTGGAGGTTGGGGAGAAAGCAGTGATCATCGCTGTTTCCACTCCGCATAGAAAAGCAGCCTTTGAAGCCTGTGAGTTTACGATTGACGCACTTAAAGAAACTGTACCCATCTGGAAAAAGGAAGTTTTTGAAGACGGAGAGGTTTGGGTAGCTGCCCACCCTTAAAGCTCTTTCTGCTCAAAAGCAGAGCTCGGTAGTCTGGGTTAGCGGGTCCTTGATAAGCTAGTATCCTATCGTAAATCAAGTAAAATAGGCACAAATTGTGTTATATAAGGTGCTAGTCCAGTCGAATGATTTGCACCTTGCAGATTGGTGAAAGAAACGATTTCAGCAGATGCACCATTTGCAATGAGTTGGTCGTAGGTATCCACTGAGGTTTGATAAGGGACGGTTATATCTGCATCCCCGTGATACATATACATAGGAATGGTAGGGGTCCAATCCAGTAGGCTATTTTCAACCAGTGCGTTGGCCATAAATTGAAATTCGGCATCTGTATCAATTCCATTCAGGAATCCGGTAGTCAGCAACTCAGATAAATCGTCTGTCAATTGTTGATTGATCTGATCTCCGGTATTTGAACCATCGAACAATGACGGAATATCGGAGGCATATGGCTCATTAAAGAGTAGACTTAATGGCTGGCTGAAATCAAAAGCGGTCTGATAACCATATGAAATATAGGCCAGGTAAAAAGGCTGATGGTAGGTGTCCAAGTCAAAAATGATCTCTTGAAAACCTTTCAGGTCATACCCTCCCGCGGCAGGGAATGAAGCTACCAATCCAAAATCAGTCAGATTGTTTTCCTCGATGTACTTATGAGTAGCCATAGTGGCATACCCACCTTGGGAATAACCTGCCAGGAATAAACGCTGATTCACACTTAGCTCCAGTTGCTCCGCGAATTCCAACCCGGCAGTTATGTTATCTAAAATGGAGGTGGCGGTTAATACCTCTGCGTAGTAGGGATGTATGATTTCCGCTGAACTACCGAAACCGATAAAATCAGGAGCGATGGCTACAAAACCGGCACTAGCGACCGCCTGAAGCAGGAAAACAAATTCATCAGTAGTAGCCAGATTAGACGGTGCCTCAGCATCCGAGCCAATGGTGCCGTGATGAATACTGATGACATTAAGCTGATCGTCGGTTTGAGGAACAGCAATGAGTCCTGAAGCCGTAATTTCTTCGCCCTTGTAGTTTGTTCTGTAGGTGATCCTGTACAGGTCAACGGTATACTGAAGTTCCTCTGGAGCAAGGTTAATATCCACAAAATTTAAGGCTAGCTGGAGGGTACTCGAAGGTATCGTGGTCACCAGATCTGTGCTGACCAGTTTTTCTTCGACTCCGGAGTTGTCATTTATTGGTGATTCATCATCAGAATCACACGAAACAAATAAACTGAGGCCGATCACCGCAATTATCGTTAAACATAGATTGGATTTCTTCGGAGGCAACATGGAATTGAGGTTGAATTAAATTGTGACGAATAACGGTGAAATTATTAAATTCTTGTTCAAGAAAACACAGAAAAAGAGACGTGACCCTACTTGTCCAATAATTAAAAAGTGCAAAAAAATACTAAATGACCGTGTTTAGCCGCGGCAGCTGTGGGCCATAAACTCATCACTTACCTGTTATTTCAAATGGGAAGATCTTCGACCGTGAAATGGGATGTGCATGTAGCAATTAGCTATCACTGACCAATGCCCCAAGTGACCAAGTACATCATTTAATTCAATCTGATTTAGCTCTAAGAAAATATCAAGATCAAGGCTTGTGCATTCTAAAAAGCGGCTTTTACCCTTTCAAAAAAGTATTTTTAAGCAATCTTAGGGAAGAGATGGGTGCATCCTTGGATATGCTAACCACCTAGGATCTCATTCATGGATAAAGGCATACCATTACTTCCTCTAACTGCCTTCTTTGCGAAGCGAATTAATAAAGCACTCTAAACTTTATCGTATGCTCTATGCCCCTTAGCACTTTTATGAGTTGCTTATCGTATTCCTTATCAATGTCAGTGATTACGTAACCGATCAATTCATTGGTTTTTAAATATTGGCCAACGATATTGATCTCGTGATCTGCCAATACCTGGTTAATCCTGGCCAACACCCCGGGCATATTATCATGAATATGTATCAATCTGTGCGCATTTTCGAATGCGGGTAGTTGAAGATTGGGAAACTCAACGCTGTTTGAGGTACTACCGGTGTTGATATAATCTATGATTTTATTGGGCACAAATTGGGCAATATTTTCTTGTGCTTCTTGCGTGCTACCACCTATATGTGGGGTAAGAAGTGTATTGGGCAATCCTCTAAGTTCAGAGATAAACGCGTTGGCATTACTTTTTGGTTCTTCAGGAAAAACGTCCACAGCGCACCCGGCAATTTTTCCGTTCAGAACCTGGTCACGTAATGCTGGTATGTCTACCACATGTCCGCGGCTTAGATTAATAAAAATAGCCTTATCTCGCATCCAACTAAATTCTTGCTCACCGAAAATCTTCTTATTTTCAGGCCTTCCGTCTACGTGCAGTGTTACTATGTCCGCTTTATGCAAGAGTTCTTTAAGCGAGTTACATTTTTTAGCGTTACCAAGCGCCAATTTTTCCTCAAGGTCGTAATAATACACATTTAGGCCGATGGATTCAGCCAATACCGAAAGCTGCGCTCCAATGTTGCCATAGCCTACGATGCCCAGGTTCTTACCGCGGATCTCGTAGCTGCCCTTTGCCGACTTTTCCCAACGGCCCTCATGCATAGCATTAGATCTTTCTGCCAGTTTTCTGAAGAGTACTATAATCTCGGCAATGGCCATTTCCACAACTGATCTCGTATTACTGAAAGGTGCATTGAATACAGCTACCCCTTTTTTATTACAAGCCGCCAGGTCAATTTGATTTGTTCCAATACAGAATGCGCCAATGGCGATCAGCCGGTGTGCATTTTCTACTACACGGGCCGTAACTTGTGTTTTAGACCGTATGCCTAAAATGCTAACGTTCTTAATCTTTTCGCAGAGCTCATCTTCGTCGAGCCCTGCCGGATAAACCTCTACTTGGTAGCCCTCTTCTTTCATTAATTCAACTGCTTTAGGATGGATGTTCTCCAGAAGCAGCACACTAATTCGATTTTTAGGATAGGAAAGGGCCTTATTCATCTTATTAAGATATAGGAATTCGTCCAGACTAGGTGTAACGTGATCGGCCTTTTCGGTCACATTTTGACGTTCCACGTTTTCGGTGAATGCATAGAACTTGTTAGCCATTCCGGCTGCCTTTATTTCGTAGTCGGTGTAACCGTCACCAATCACATATACGTCACCATTCAAGTTCATTTTCCGCAGTTGTTCCGCTTTTCCACCATTCACGGAAAGGTTATTACTTTCATCAAAACCTACAATATTACCTTGTTCATCAAATTCAAAAGAATTAGCAAATACATTGTCAGCTTTAATATGATACTCTGCAACAATAGGTACAATAAAGTCTTTAAACCCATTGCTGATGATGTAAATGTGGTCCGCATGTGTGTTGAAGAATTCCTTATTGTACCTAAAGGATTTTGATACTTTCCCTTTGAGCTCGCTGATCAAATGCGGTAAGTGTCTTTTATGTGCATCTAGAATTTCAATTCTTTTAACCAATGACTCCCGAAAAGTAAGATGCCCACTCATACCTTGGTCAGTAATAGTTTTGATTTGCTCAAGCCGGGCTTCTTTTTCAGGATGCTCCCCTAGCGCTATTTCACCAAGTATGTCCAAGGCTTCTACTTGAGTGAATGTGCTATCAAAGTCAATGATGTAATTCTTAGCAACTACCTGCTCCATTTAAATCTGAATTTTGAGACGAAGTAAGCCCTTTAATTCACGATTTGAAAGGTATTTTTTTAAAATCTAAATCAGTACATTATTCATTAATGCACGATAAAAGTAGAAGTTATGATAGATGAGTTCTCTGCTTCCCTGAAATGAGATTAATCTTGAAAAGTCATGCCGTTTGCGGTCATCAGGACTAATAATCTAAAACTAAACTCGTCAAGTGCAGCAGCATTCGATTAGTACTAATGGAAGCCTTTACCTATGGATTATCTCGTGAACAACCCGTTATGAAATTGCTAGGTCAACCGGTAATCATCTCGTTTGATTCAGCAACACTTCATATTAACTTCCACTGTCTCAAAAAAACCGTGAAGTAAACCTTTGGCTTTTTCCCAAGCGCCCATCTCAATGCAATAGCAGACGCTAGGCCCTTCAATTGTGCCTTTAATCAAGCCTACTTTCTTCAGTTCTTTTAAATGTTGCGAAACGGTAGACTGAGATAACGGAAGTTCCTCAACTATATCACCACATACACATGAATTATAACTTGCCAGGTATTCCAGTATAGCAATTCGGGCCGGATGACCGAGTACTTTTGCCAAAGCCGCAATCTGATTCTGGTCTGCGGTGAATTTTTCGGTTTTGGATAATCCCACTGTTTGTTAATAGTATGTGTAAATACTACCTCTTTTGATTACTTATTTTCACTATTCGTAACTAATCTGGTCTTGCGAAGTACTATTTTACTGAATTGATTAAATCTTTATTTCCCTAAAATAATCCGTATTATTGAATTAGAATCAATCAGGCTCATAAATTTGACTATTTGTAAAGCCTTCAAATGCAATTCAGTTTAATCGATGTTATCACGCTTATCGGTATAATTCAAGGCTTCTTATTATCCTTTGTACTATTTAGATTAAACGAGGGTAATCGAAGTGCTAATTCTGTTTTAGCTGGAATTCTAGTCATTGCTTCTTCAGTTTTGTTGGGTCGCATGATTATCGCGCATGATTTTGCTATGCATATATTCAAGTGGATATCTTTTACCGATGGTATCATTTTTCTTTTTGGTCCTCTGACCTACCTCTATGTCAGGCGATTGATTGAGGCTCGTAAACAACCTTTTAAACTTTCGTTTTATCATTATGTACCGGCGGTACTGTATGCGCTGATTTTTATTTTTCTCAGATCTAGAACAGAAGATCAAACTATCGTCCTTTACCAAAAAGGATATATATATTGGATATTTAATAGCTTTGAATGGGTTGGGCTGGTCAGCAATTTCTACTATTTGTACAGATCGTCATTGATTTTACGTGCCTATAAAAAGCAGGAAAAAAATTTACTTTCTTACCGTCAGGACTTTTTTCAATTCTTATCGATTTACCTGGCTTCTGTAACGGTATGTATTGCTTTATGGCTTTTTAGCTACATCAATGCGTATTACCTGCAGCGTTTTTTTGTTCACATCAATTATAATACGATCTGGTTTGCCATTCCACTATTCATTTATTTAGTCGGGTATTTTAGCTTAAAGCAGCCTGAGCTTTTCCGTGTAAAACTGTCCGTGGATAAGGTAGCAAGTACAAACCGATTAAACAGCTTCGAAGTACAGCGTTTAAAGAAACGATTAGTCACCATTATGGAAGACAATAAACTTTTTTTACAAGCTGACCTTACATTGAGTGACGTTGCTGGTAAAATTGAATCATCACCTAATGATCTCTCCTGGTTATTGAACAATATTTATCATTTAAACTTTTATGATTTTGTAAATCAGTACAGAATTGAAGAATTCACCGCCGCCGTTAAACGAGGTGAACATCATAACCTGACCATACTTTCGATGGCATTGGATGCGGGCTTTAAATCGAAATCTACTTTTAATAAAGCTTTTAAACTTTATATGAAAACCACACCTAGAGAGTATATCAAAAATTTAGCTAATCAGATTCAGGCAGCTTGAATTAGGTATTTCTGTACCCATACGGTCGATCTAAGCTGACCACAAATTTATGTTCAGAACTCCTGACCTGATCCCGAAATATCGTAGCATAAGGCCATTGTTCGTAAATTAAAGTTGTCGTAAAAAAACGTAAAAACGAGCTAATACTATGCAAATGCAACTTCCGATTTTTCCATCTTCGATCAAGCTGAT
>JBCCIX010000256.1:0-6419 GCA_039028075.1 Bacteroidota bacterium
CCCGTCTCCCTTATGGCATCTGCCTTGGACCGGTTCTTCTGCTTGGCCATTTCATCGTTAAAACCAGATTCATCAACTTGTAAACCATTTTCACGAGCTATTAAAGCCGTAAGGTCAAAAGGAAAACCGTACGTATCATACAGTTCAAAAGCCGTCTTGCCTGATATCGTTTGAGATGCCGAGGTGTCTAAATCCATCATAAGCGCGTCTAATTTCTTCAGGCCATTTTCCAAAGTTCTGAGAAACGCTATTTCTTCCTGCTCTATCACTTTTTTCACGAAGTCCTGCTGGGTTTTTAATTCATCAAATACACCCTCAAACTGCGCTACCAGCAAGTCCACAATTTTGTAGAGTAAAGGTTGTTTTATATCCAAAAAAGTGAAGGCGTATCTAACTGCGCGCCTTAGAATTCTCCTGATGACGTACCCTGCTCCTGTATTGGACGGCAGCTGACCGTCGGTAATAGCAAAGCTAATGGCTCTAATATGATCTGCGATTACGCGCAGGGCGATATCCGTTTTCTCACTTTCCCCATATTCCCTTTTGGAGTGATCACTAATAAACGTAATTAATGGCATGAAAACATCGGTCTCGTAATTGGAAGACTTTTTTTGGATGGCCATGCATAAACGTTCAAAGCCCATACCGGTATCTACATGTTTTTCGGGCAGGCTTTCTAATACACCGGAGGCCAGCCTATTAAACTCCATAAATACTAAATTCCAGACCTCAACCACCAACGGATGATCCCTATTTACAAGATCTTTTCCGGGAACTTTATTAACCTCGTCTTGCGGTCTCAGATCAATATGTATCTCTGAACACGGTCCGCAAGGCCCGGTATCACCCATCTCCCAAAAGTTGTCTTTTTTATCGCCATATAGTATTCTATCGTCAGAAATATGCCCCTTCCAAAAATCATAAGCCTCTTGATCCGGTTTGAGGTTATCGCTTTTGTCACCCCCGAACACAGTCACATAAAGTCGATCTTCGGGTAGCTTAAATTCGTCGATCAAAAGCTGCCAGGCCCACTCGATCGCTTCCTTTTTAAAGTAGTCGCCGAAAGACCAGTTACCCAACATCTCAAACATCGTATGGTGATAGGTATCAAGCCCTACCTCTTCTAAGTCGTTATGCTTTCCTGACACTCTCAAACACTTCTGAGTGTCGGTTACACGCCTACTTTTAGGTTGTTGATGTCCTAAAAAGTAATCTTTAAACTGGTTCATCCCCGCATTAGTAAACATAAGTGTGGGATCGTCCCTATTCACAAGAGGTGCGGACTTAACTATTTGGTGTTGTTTACTTGCGAAGAAATCGAGGAATTTTTTCCTTATCGACCTGGAATTCATCTAGTTACGAGAAAAATTAATAATTTCGCGCTCAGGCGGTTAAGTTGTAGAAATTTAATATCTTGCATGGCGTCTATTCTAAGTAAAACGGCTTTAAAGGCTCATTTTTTAAGCTAATTAGTAACGCAAGAGCGCAAAAATAGCAGTTTTCAATAGAGATCATCTATGGCCAGAATAAAATATTATTACGATACGGAGACCTGCCGCTACGAACGCGCAAAGGTCACTAAATCGGATGTTTTGGCTAATCTACTTGGGTTCTTATCCATTGCGTTTATTATCGCTATAGGTCTGGTTTTAATTTACAATACGTATTTTGAAACCCCGGTTGAAAAAGCACTAAAGAAGGAAAATCAGGAACTTCTAGAACACTATGGTATTTTAGAAAACGAAATGAACGAAGTGATGAATGTTATAAGTGCTTTGGAAGAAAGGGACAATAACATTTACAGAAAGATCTACGAAGCAGAGCCACTACCACTTGAAGTGAGGCAAGCAGGTGCGGGGGGTACGGAGCGTTACAAGGCCATAATGGAGAGAGGGCTCTCCGATCAAGTGCTGGTCGCTTCAACATTAGAAAAGATTGATCAACTTAAACGAAAAGCTGCTATTCAAAACCAGTCATTTGATGAGTTAATGAGAATAGCCAGGGATAAAGGGTCATTGAGCACTATTCCCGCTATTCAACCCGTTGATAACCCCGAGCTCACCAAATTAGTGTCTGGTTTTGGCATGAGAATAAATCCTTTCCACAAGGGCCGAGTAAAGCATGAGGGGATCGATTTTGCGGCTCCCCGTAATACTCCGGTTTACGCTACAGCTAATGGGAAAGTTGTTATAGCTAAAGAAAACAAAGTGGTAGAAGCGGGCTATGGAAGTTACATTCAATTAGATCACGGCAACGGTTACGAAACTAAATATGCCCACTTGGGAGAGATTACGGTAAAGATGGGTCAAGAGGTTAAACGGGGTGATATAATTGGTTACGTTGGTAGTACGGGAGGGTCAATCGCACCGCATGTACATTATGAAGTCATAAAAGATGCTCGCAAAATAGACCCTATTAATTTTTTGATGTACGGATTAAACGATAGTGATTTCGAGAAGTTACTTAAGCTTGCAATGCGTGAAAACCAATCGTTTGATTAATTTTTTAAACTGTAGGGAATACCCTAAATAATGTCAAAGGTTAGATACTATTATAATACTGAAACATGCAAGTATGAGCCTATTAAGGTGACAAAAACAGGTATGTTTTGGAACTTTATGGGGTTCATGTCAATCTCTTTTGTTCTGGCTCTCGGTCTCATCTACATGTATAGATCTAACTTTACCCCTATCAAGGAATCTGTGTTAAGGTCTGAGAATGAACAACTTAAGCTTGACTGGGCAATTTTAAACGATGACTTGCGAACGGCTAATAATCACGTGGAGGAACTCGAATTTAAAGATGATCATATTTACAGGGTCATCTTGGACACGGAACCTATACCACCCACTATCCGCTCCGGAGGTACCGGGGGTCACGATAGATACGGCTCCTTATCAGAAAAACAATTGTCCGATCCAAGACGAATTATCAAGGCTTATCGTGAAGTAGATGGTTTGAAAAAGAAATTGTACATTCAAAGTAAGTCGTACGACGAAATATCAGCCTTACTTGAAGAAAAAGAACGAATTTGGTCATCAAGACCGGCCATACAGCCGATTAACAACAAAGAGGTGAAACGTATAGCCGGCGGGTTTAATCCTAAGCGTTTCCACCCCATTCTAAAGAAAATCCATCCTCACGAAGGTATCGACTTTGCTGCTGAGATCGGTACACCCATTTATGCTACCGGAGATGGAATTGTTACTAATGCTTATAGATCATCCACTTACGGTAACGTCATTTTTATTAATCACGGTTATGGGTACCAGACCCGCTACGCACATTTAAGCAAATTCAACATTAGAAATGGTGAATCCGTTAAACGAGGGCAGATAATCGGATATGTAGGTAATACCGGACGCTCACAGGGGCCTCATTTACATTATGAAGTACTCTTTAAGTACCGCCCGATTGATCCCATCAACTTTTTCCAGCGTGATTTGGACAACGAAGAGTACGAAAAAGTAATAGAGCTTTCTCAACAAGAAACTACGCCCTTAGACTATTAAACAAGCACTCTCGACCTAAAAAGTTGCAAATTTTTGTAGTTACGGACTTGGCGATGCGCCACCCAGTGCTCAAATTCTAACTTTGCCTTGCAAACAAAGTGACCAAAACGACAAAATCTACTAAATGTGCGTAAGGTCAGTGAGTCAATACAAGAACATGCCAAAATGAGCACACTCCTGAGTGAAAGTCAGTCGGCTACTCCTATTCGAACAGCCTCTATTTATTTTACTATCCTAAATCTCATTTCTACATCGTCACTTATGAGCAATTCTAATCATAACTCTTCGATGATAAGATTATGATTCGTGTAGATACAAATATCAGCAGCTATATTAAGGCTTTCTTTTACAATCTCTTTTGCACTTAGGTCTTTAGCATGTTTTTTAAGCGCATAGGCCGCACTTTGTGCGTACATAGCGCCAGAACCAATGGCGGCAATTTGGTTATCAGGCTCCAATACGTCTCCCGTGCCTGATACCACAAGTACTTCGTCTTTATCTGCTGTAATTAACATAGCTTCTAACCTACGCAGATAACGATCTGTCCTCCAATCCTTAGCCAATTCAATTGCTGCGCGTTTCATATTACCGCCATAGCTGTTTAGTTTCTCATCAAAACGCTCCAGCAGGGTGAAAGCATCAGCGGTGGAACCGGCAAAACCGGTTACTATTTTCCCATCCTGAAGTTTTCTTATTTTTTTAACGTTGCTTTTAGCGACGTAATTACCCATGGTGGCCTGACCATCAGCTCCAATAGCTACCTGACCTTCGTGAATAACTGCGAGAACGGTAGTGGATTTTATCTTAATCATTATCGTGTGGATATAAACAACCTTAACCTAGCCTTAATCTATAGTAGTTAAATAGTGGCATCCGACTAATACTGGTTTTTAAAATGAATTTGTAAAAATACACCCCTACCAGCTTGCCGGCAAGGCAGGAATCCCCTGAAGGTGACTTTTTAGGCACACCATTAGGGGTAGGGGGTCTTTTTGAAAGCTCCGAAAAATCTATTCTGATTCGTTTTAAATGCATATCATTTATTAAATCTGAGTTTAACCGGACGTCACTAGTAGTTAAATACGAAATGAAACTTAGTAGGGCATCAGACTGTATCTTTCATCCGCTGAAGCGAACGTAAGTACCTATTCAAATTTACTTATATAAGTATTCTTACCGGGTCTTCGAGTAGCCCTTTCAGCGTTTTTAAGAACGCCGCGGCCAATGCACCATCAACTACCCTATGATCAGAGCTCAGCGTTACCTTCATAACATTTCCCGGAACCAAGGTTCCCTCTTTGACCACAGCCGTTTGTTTAATACCACCCACGGCTAGGATACATGCGTCGGGTGGATTTATGATAGCCGTGAATTCCTCGACACCGAACATACCTAGATTTGAGATGGTGAATGTATTACCTTCCCAATCGCTTGGCTGCAGCTGCTTGTTGTGTGCTTTTTCCGCAAGCTGTTTCACCTCGGTAGAAATATGAGAGAGAGGCTTACTATCAGCAAAACGAACTACCGGTACTAAGAGCCCCTCATCCACCGCTACCGCCACTCCAATATGCACGTGTTCATTGTACCGAATTTTATCATCTAACCACGATGAATTCACTTTCGGATGTTGACGTAACGCTGCTGCAGTCGCCTTTACTACCATATCGTTAAAGCTTATCTTAACCGGAGATACCTCATTCATGGACTTCCGCGCCTCAATGGCTTTATCCATGTTAATCTCCATGGTAACATAAAAATGAGGTGCAGTGAATTTGCTCTCGGATAAGCGTTTGGCAATGGTTTTACGCATTTGCGAAACGTTTTCCTCGGTATATTTTTCCTCGCCTACCACAGAGGGAAGAATAACCGGAGCTACAGACTCTGAAGTAGTGGTTACCGACTCAGGTTGCGCGGCTGGCTTGAAGTTCTCAATATCTCTTTTAATGATCCGTCCGTTATCTCCGGAGCCATTAATTTGGTTGATGTCGTAGCCTTTTTCTTCGGCCATTTTTCGGGCGAGAGGAGATATTTTTATGCGACCATTATCACTGGCAGTTGAAGCCGTTCCGTTTGAACTTACCGTAACGGGTTGACTTTGTGCCACCTGTGGCTCAGCAGGGGCGGACTCCTTACTTGCCTCAGGGCCTTCTTCCTTTGTCGCTTCTACGGACTGCGCTTGTAGTAAGGCCTCATAATCAGCACCCTTTTCCCCAACTATGGCAATAACTCCATCCACGGAAACGGCATTACCTTCCTCCACGCCAATGTAAAGCAGGGTACCGTCTTCGTAGGCTTCCAGCTCCATGGTGGCTTTATCTGTCTCTACTTCTGCTAAGATATCTCCCGACTTCACCTCATCTCCAACTTTCTTCAACCATGACGCAATGGTACCTTCCTCCATGGTATCACTCATTTTAGGCATGGTAATTACATTGGCATTAATCGACGCTGTATCAACTGGAGCCTCCGACTTTACATCTTCTTCCGCGTCAGCCTCAGAAGCTTCTGCAGCGGTACCATTAGATCCTTCTTGCAATAACTCGCTGATATCTTCTCCTTTCTGACCGATAATGGCAATGACACCATCGACAGGCACCGCATCTTTTTCGTTTACTCCAATATGTAAAAGCACACCGTCCTCATACGATTCCAATTCCATGGTGGCTTTATCCGTCTCCACCTCGGCCAATACATCACCCGACTTTACTTCATCCCCTTCTTTCACTAACCATGAAGAGATTACGCCCTCTTCCATGGTGTCACTCATTTTGGGCATGCGAATTACTTCTGCCATATTCTGGATTTTCTAATTTAAAGGTCAAAAATAGAGGTTATATCAACTTTATTCAACAGATGATTGCATTAAAAGTTAACGCCTCCAAAAATAATTTCTATGGAAGTACCACC
>JBCCIX010000257.1:0-6415 GCA_039028075.1 Bacteroidota bacterium
GCGGCGTTTTCAAGTGCTAAACGAGTCACCTTAGTTGGATCGATAACACCTGCTCCAATCATATTCTCATATTTGTTATCTCGAGCATTGTAACCATAGTCTTTTTTACCTTCGATTACATTGTGTACAATCACCGAACCTTCCATGCCCGCATTCTCAACAATGGTTCTCAAAGGAGATTCAAGCGCAGCTCGTACTATATTAACACCAGTTACCTGGTCATCGTTAGCAGTTTCTACCTTGTCCAAGGATGCAATGGCCCTGATGAGGGCTACACCTCCACCGGCTACCACACCTTCTTGAACCGCGGCACGAGTAGCATGAAGCGCATCATCCACTCGGTCTTTTTTCTCTTTCATTTCAACTTCAGTGGCAGCACCTATGTAAAGAATAGCAACACCACCGGAAAGCTTAGCTAGTCTTTCCTGTAATTTCTCCTTATCATAATCCGAAGTGGTAGTTTCAATTTGCGCTTTGATTTGGTTGACCCTTGCGGTGATATCTGATTTTTTACCTGCTCCGTTAACGATTGTAGTGTTATCCTTATCAATATTAACTTTTTCAGCAGTTCCTAGATAATCGATCGTTGCGCTTTCTAATTTATAACCTCTTTCTTCAGAAATTACGGTACCCCCTGTGAGCACGGCAATATCCTCTAGCATAGCTTTTCTTCGATCACCAAAACCTGGCGCTTTGACAGCGGCAATTTTGAGTGAACCTCTTATTTTATTCACCACTAATGTAGCTAATGCCTCACCGTCTACATCTTCTGCAATGATCAATAAAGGTTTGCCGGTTTGAGCGGTAGCTTCCAAAATAGGAAGAAGCTCTTTCATGGCCGAAATCTTTTTGTCGTAGATCAAGATGTAAGGGCTGTCTAATTCAGCTTCCATCTTATCCGCATTAGTAACGAAGTAGGGTGAAAGATAACCTCTATCAAATTGCATACCTTCCACTGTTTTTACCTCAGTTTCAGTTCCTTTGGCTTCCTCCACGGTGATTACACCATCTTTGCCCACCTTATCCATAGCAGCGGCGATCATGTCTCCTATCTCTACGTCATTATTCGCCGATATGGTTCCTACTTGAGCAATTTCGTTTGATTCTTTAATTTTTTTGGATTGCTTATTTAGATCAGCAACCACGGCGGCAACCGCTTTATCAATACCTCTTTTTAAATCCATAGGATTAGCCCCAGCCGCCACGTTTTTGATACCGTGTGCAAATATGGATTGGGCAAGAACCGTCGCGGTGGTCGTACCGTCACCCGCATCATCTGCGGTTTTTGAAGCAACCTCTTTGACCAACTGAGCACCCATGTTTTCGATAGGATCCGATAATTCTATGTCTTTCGCCACGGAAACACCATCCTTTGTGACGGTAGGTGCTCCGAATTTCTTATCGAGAATGACATTTCGTCCTTTAGGTCCTAATGTTACCTTCACAGCATCAGAAAGGGTATCTACTCCTTTTTTCAGGCTGTCCCTAGCTGAGGTATCAAACAATATTTCTTTAGCCATTTTTATTTTTTGTTTGGTTTTAAGATTTGATTAATTAAAAATGATTTAAACGATAGCAAAAATATCTGACTCTCTCATAATCAGATATTCGTTACCGTCTACGGTAATTTCAGTACCTGCGTACTTGCCGTAAAGTATTTCATCTCCTGCTTTTACCGTCAAAGGCTCATCTTTTTTTCCTGTGCCTACAGCTACCACCTTACCCTTCTGAGGTTTCTCCTTAGCTGTGTCCGGAATAATGATGCCGGAAGCTGTTTTTTCTTCAGCTGCAGCAGCTTCAACAAGAACTCTGTCTGCAAGTGGTTGAATGTTTACTTTTGACATTTTACTATTTAATTTTTAAGTTGAACTTAATTGACTGTTATGATGCGCTGTATATCAGTATTTATGCCAAAACAACTGGCTCAGGCTAGTTCTGATATTTTGACAGTATTGACAGCTTAAATATTTTTAAATGACTGGATTACTGACATTTTTTCGGTCCTAAGACTATGGCACATTGTCAGTTACATAAAAATTGAAGTGGTATGCAAAAATTAAAAGAAGATTGGGTTACGGACGGTTTGATCGATGCTGAATACAAACGTTATATTCTGCTATCCTATCTAAAATCGGTTAGGAAAGCTTTTGGTCAGACCGAACTTTATCCCTCGTTAGGTGAACTCGTATTTCATTACAACAATCTGCTACAGATCAAAAAGAGCAAGTCTCTACTGTCAGAACGTTTCCCTGTGGGTATGACCGGCGTAGATAAGAAGAAGCTGGAATTAATTTACAAGGAAATGATTGAAGATGATGATGTAATGAAGGAGCTGACCGACATTATAGAATATTCTCTGCCTCAGGTCAAAGGTGTTCTAGAAGAAGGTAAAGAAATTTACGAATTTGTAGAACGTAACTGCGAGTTAGTACCTGTAGGTTTAATGCCACTTTACGTCGATGAAGGCTATTTCTTCGTAGCTATGGAACCACGCCAGGATGCCGATGTTTACCGCTACCAAATAACACTCTTTGAGCAGTCTCAGGAGAGCTATCGTGGTATTCACGTAGAATTAGTAGATCAAATGAAAAGAGGGTTGGGGGTTACCTACGAAGGACTAAAGCGAAAACTAATTGATAAATACAAAGATCTACCCAACCCGGCTACCTTTGCTGTAGAGTCAAAATATACGTTTCCTCTAAATGCTACATTGATACCCATTGCGAAACGGCTTTTGGTAAGATACATTAGCACAACGTAAAAACTGGCCCTGTTAAGTCCTAATGCGTCGCTTGTATATTTTCTTTAATTACCTTGACTATCCTCGTCAGCGCTTTCTAAGACTTTGTCCAAATCATTGTCGTTGTCCTCATCTTGCGGTAAAAGTGTTTCGTTTTCGGCATCATTTGAATCTTCAATGTTACCAAGATCCAGTGATGGAGCCGTTTGAGACTCATTGGCTCGTTCAATGAATTCATCGGTAGGACCGGTTCTTTCTTGGTCTATTAAACTCGTACCCATACTTAGGGCAAATACGGCTATGATAAGACCCCACGTAAGTTTTTCAAGTAAATCTCCCGTCTTTTTTACTCCGATCATATTACTAGCCCCTGATCCTCCAAATTGGCTGGATAATCCTCCACCTTTTGAATTTTGAGCTAAAATAACTAAGACCAGAAGTACAGAGGCAAGTATAATTAAGCTTAAAACTAGTGTGAACATGGGTTTATTTTTTAATCTCTTGGATTTGAGTTGCAAAGTAACTTCTTTTTTGAGGAAACTTCCAAATCAATTTCTTATATATCTCGACCGCTTTGTCCTTTTTTCCCTGTGCTAATAGTATCTGCGCTAGGTTTTCAGAAACAAGGTCTTCATTGTAAACTGTGCTCTTTTCTGACAGGTCTTTTTGATCCGTCTCACTCGATTTAACGGTCTTGGCAGAAATTCTAGGTTCTTCGTCTATAAATCGCTCGATAATTTCTTTTTGCGTTTCTATATGCGTCTTAGTTGGTGCTGTTGTTTTTTTTTTTACCGACGTTGTTTTCTTCTCCGGCTCCGTCTTTGTCTTCGAGGTCTTCTTTGCAGGAGCTTTTTCCGAGGTTGTTTTTGCGACCCTTTTAGCTGTTACGCTTTTCGAGGTACCCTTCTTTTTAGTTGTGGTAGTGCTGGCCGCCGAGGTTACCCTGCCCGAACGTGTACTTTTCTTAGGCTCTTTCTTAGCTCGAGTAGTTTTTGACTTCGTAGCTGTGGTTTTTGCAGATCGCTTAGTGCTTGCTGTCGTTGGTTTTACATTAGCTTTAATGCCGGTTTTGGGTTCTGCTTTTTTTACAACCTTTTTCGGCACCTTTGGAGCGGAGGTTTCTTTATGGTCGCTTAAGTTGGACGCTAAAGGGTTAGCAAGATAATTTGTTTTACTCTTTTTAAGAGCGGCTAAATCCTTCCAAACTTCCTCGATCAAATCATCAGAGGGACTGCTCAAATGCTCTGTGTCAATGGTTATAGGTGTATCTTCATTTGAAAATTGCTTCTTATGATGCGAAGCTTCTTGTGTTTTTGTTACTTTATCAGGCCGACTTCTGGTTGCTACATTTGATTTTTCATCCGGGATAGGCTTACCTAATGTGACATCTGAATCTGGTTTTTTTTGAATGACCTCTTTGAGCACGGATCTGTCAGAAGTATACATAGCCGCATAGTTCAAGGTTTGTTGGGCTACATTACTCTTCAGATCGTTGTTAGCTTTAGCCACCAGCGTATGCAAAATCTGACTGTAAGGAAATTCTTTAATGAGTTGGTGCAGACCGGTTACATCCTCTTCCGAAAGATGGTGATAATCACTGACAATTTGCTTAAACCTTTGCTTATTCAAAACGAATTTATTCCTGATTTCTTAAGAACGAAAGCCAGTAAAAATATATCAAATATTACCAATTGGCAACCGTGGCATTGAATATGTCTAAAATTATCTGCTCGAATATCAGATCAAGAAGCTCCGCCTCAATTGCGGTTATATTCTCGTTGTTATCAAAGTCTTCAAAAAACGAAAAAGACCGGCTTTCAAAACTGAAATCCTCATTGGTTGTATTCACATATGATACATTTACAGCTATAGTAAGCCTGGTCAAAGCTGCATTATCTCCCACCAAATCATTGCCGGTTGCGGTTGGTGCTACCGGAGACAGTCTGTAGCTTGAAACAACGCCTTCAATTTGTAGCTCTCCGCTTTCCTCAACCTGGGTCAAGTTGGTGTTTTGTTGAAAATAATCGGTAAGCTGATTGGTGAATATTTGAGCCATGTCCGGGGGGCCGCCGTCCGCATCGTTATAAAAATTTTGAATAGATATGGTTTCGGCTTCCGTATTGGCACCTGTGAAGTTGTAGATGCCACATGAGGTCAATACGATAGCGACGTTTAGCAACAAGATTAGCTTAGAGATCTTCAAGTTCGTACTGTTTGATTTTCCTATACAAAGTTCGTTCCGAAATTCCCAGATCCTGCGCGGCATACTTGCGTTTATTCTTATTCTTCTTTAGCGCTTTTATAATAAGTTCTCTCTCAATCTTTTCCAAAGAAAGTTCCTCTTCCTCTGTTTCATGGACTATATCATGTATCTCTGAATCGCCATTATTATACTCCGATATTTCACTATTAATATTCAATAGTACTGGCTCCTGACTGGAAACGGAATCTGCATCAACAGGAATATCATCAACGTTTTCAATGTCGGATACTTCTTTAAAGAGGTTTCCATGGCTCTCAAGAATATCTTTATTGCCGGTTTCTCCTTGCGCTATTTCAAGAACGATTTTTTTCAAATCGTTCATATCTTTTTTCATATCAAACAACACCTTGTAAAGAAGATCTCTTTCCGAGACACTATCCTGAGAAGCACTTGGATCCTTGTAAATAGCCGGTAACTGGTTACTGTCCTTAGGTATGTAGTTCAGCAGCTTTTCAGCATCCATTAGTTTTTCTTCGGGAGAGAGCACGGACATTTGTTCAACCAGATTTTTTAACTGTCTGATGTTTCCGGGAAACCGGTACTTGAGTAAAATCCCTTTGGCATCGTCGGTCAGTGAGATCGGCTTAACTCTATATTTTTCAGCAAAATCTGAAGCAAATTTTCTAAAGAGTAAATCAACATCTTTACCTCTGTCACGCAAAGGAGGCACATAAATTGGAACAGTGCTCAATCGGTAATATAAATCTTCTCTGAATTTTCCATTCTCAACCGATTTCATAAGATTTACGTTTGTCGCAGCTACTACTCGAACATCGGTTTTTTGTACTTTTGATGAACCCACTTTTATGAATTCGCCGTTTTCCAAAACACGGAGTAGTCGTGCTTGCGTACCCAGCGGCATTTCACCTATTTCATCCAAAAAAATAGTACCACCGTTAGTTACTTCAAAATAGCCTTTTCTAGCTTCATGGGCTCCTGTGAAAGAACCTTTTTCATGACCGAATAATTCTGAGTCAATAGTACCCTCAGGAATGGATCCACAATTGATAGCAATAAACTGATTATGCTTCCTAGGACTGAGGTGATGGATAATCTTACTGAAAGATTCTTTTCCGCTTCCGCTCTCCCCGGTTATAAGCACCGACATATCTGTGGGCGCCACTTGGGCCGCTACCGTAATGGCATGGTTTAAAAGATCCGAGTTACCAATAATTCCGAAGCGCTGTTTTATACTAAGTATTTCCGATCCGTTCATACGATTTCTCCAAATAAGGTGGCGGCGCTACAATCATTAACCAGCACGTTCACATAGTCGCCTTTAGTACATTTTCGCTTAGGAAAGATTATTACCTTATTCGCAGAATTTCGGCCTTGTAAATGTTCTTTGGATCGTTTTGAAAAACCTTCCACCAATACTTTATGAACTTTGCCCAGAGCTTGCTGATTTCTCA
>JBCCIX010000258.1:0-6279 GCA_039028075.1 Bacteroidota bacterium
CCCTTCTAGGAATTCTGGAGTGGGTATCCTAAATAAAACAGGGTGCATGCTTCTACGGGTATTGCTAAGTTAATATTACGGTTTTTCAGCGACCAAAACGGTAACACCTCGTGATAAATCTCAAAAAATCAGGGTTCATTGTGTCCTATTACATTTTTGTAATTTCCCTTTGCTCCTGTTCTTATCCTTTGCAAATTAGGCTTCGAAACTACTTAGATCATCTCCTTTCATGCCTTCCAGAAATAAAAGTCTTATCCGCTAATGAATAGTCGTGGACTTTTGTTGGCATTGCCAATGCTTCACTTATTCTCTTTTGTATTCGGGGCGAGCTGATCTTCCCTAAAAATGGTTTTAGCGTTACAACTCGGCGTCTTCACTTTTTTTAAGCTGGTGCTCGGTTGTCGTTCTTCTGTGGGCTACTGTCCCACTTATTTTAACGTACGGTAAACCTAGAAAATTTGTGAGGATCTGCGCCTAATACGGGTTTAATCCGGTAAAACCCTTGCGATATGAATAGAAAAAGGTATCTTTAAAAATTGGGTAGTAAAGAATTAAATTCTATAAAATCACTTTTGGTCTATTTATTATTTTATTTTACCTCCTTATTAAGTAATCATTAAGAATAATATTCTGTGTAACTGAGATTTATCCGAAGCATAGTATTCGGAAAATTACAATTACAACAGGGTTACGGAATTCTCTATTTTTTATTGCTTCTTACTCGATTAAAATCATACACGCCTTAGGTAGACGGACTGTTGCTGATTAGATGAAACCGCTTAGTTTCGCGCTCGATTTCAAAATGAATGAAAGCAAAAATGAAAAAAATAGGTTTTGTTGCATTGCTCATAACAGTTATGAGTTCTGCGTTCGCAAGTGATAAAGGTGATATTGTGGTTTTAAGCGATTCTAGCGCTGTTTTTAGGGTGTATTACTCTAAACCAAACGTTAGTAAAGTACGGGTCTCAATCCGCAATGAGAAAGGTCAGCAAGTATTTACAGAAACCATCAAGAATAAAGAAGGTTTTGTGCGTCCGTATAACATGAAAGAATTGCCAACCGGTACATACACCATAGAAGTAGAGGATGGAGATGAAAAGCGAACGTATTCATATACGTATCGAGAAGAGTCATTCAGGACCACGAGTTCTTCCTTAATTGTCAGCGTCAAGAAATTGGATGACGCGCGTTTTTTGTTAGCGTTAGGAAATGCCTCCAATGAAGAGGTCAAAATTCGGATTTATGACAACAACAATGAAGTGATTTATTCTGCTACCGAGTTGGTTGCCAACCAGTTTGCTCAGCTTTACAATCTCAAATCGGTTGATACAGATCGACTTACTTTTAAAATCTTTAATAAAGCGGGTGAAGTAGAAGAATTCATTTTTTAAGCTCCGGCCATAGCTAACGTCAAAGCCATTCTCCTAATTCGTGGAATGGCTTTGTTATTTTAAATAGGCTTCACCTTTAGCGAGAAGTTGGTACTCTCCACTAAGCGTCACCTTATTTTGATCTATTTGACAGATGAACTTTCCACCTCTTGCACTTAATTGATGTCCTACCATCTTTTTCTTCTTTAGCATAGTTGACCAATAGGGGGTAAGTACGGCATGGGAAGAACCCGTTGCCGGATCTTCTAATTGCTTGACATGGGGAACTATCGTTCTGCTTACGAAATCTACATCATCTCCCGGAGCCGTTACAATAAACCCGAAATCTGTGCAGTCCCTAAGGCGATAAAAATCTGGGTTCATCTCCCTGATACGGGTTTCGTTAGGAGCGATTACCAGATTTTTATTGCTGGTTTTATAATGTGCTACTATTTCAATACCGAGACCTTCCAATAGCGCTTTTTCCGGAGCATTTTGATGTTCTACGGAAATAGCATTTAACGAAATAGAGCAGTTAGAGGAGTCAATAATTTGTCCATTTATGCACCCACCTTGATACTTCAGTTTGACCTTATGAACCATATAGTGTTCATGAATATGAGCCAGTGCTGCAAAGGAGCCATGTCCACAGAGCCCTATCTCACCGTCCGGGGCAAACCATTTGATGCACCAATCACCGACATCTTTCCAAATAAATGAAGTAGCTGGTTGATTGTAATCGGCTGCGATCTGTTGCATTTTTTCTGAGCCAATTTCCTTAGGTAGTTCGATCACTGCTGCTGTATTTCCAAGATAACCTAGTTCTTCATCACCCAGGACCTGATACATGCTGTAAGGGCTTCTTTTCATTTAATTCATAGTCTAATCGCTAATTTAGTCCTAATTGGACGATTTTTGATTGTAGCCTGTGCCCCGGCTTAATTTACCGGACATCAACCAGGGTTTATTCAAGCCTAAATCTAGGGGTAGTCCGGGGGATCTCTAGGTGGCAAAAACCCTTAAAAAGCTACGGCTATGTGATTTTTTTGTGTATTGACCTACCCGAAAATCTGCGTCCGCTTTACCCGTCAATGTAAGCATTGGTCTATAGCTTAGGTGTCGATTTCAATACCATTAACTCAATTTTTTTAAGAGATACCAATTGAATTATTTGGAGTTTCTTGACAAGTTCGTTTTCCACTCGTAGTAGTACTTTCACAAAGGAGCGGTATTTGTTTTTCCGCTTTTTGAGAATACGGAGTGGTGGCACAGAGGTAGCCGAAGGCTAATGCCCATTTGCAAGAACCCGACCGCGCTTTCCTTCACCTCAAAAATAGCCCAGGTCTTCCCGAAACCTACCGTTACTACTATCCCTTGATACGGCTATAATTTTGCTGATGAGGCGTTTCGTAGAACTTTGATGCCCGATTCCGCTACCTAGTGTAGTGATCAGTTATTAAGTATACTAGTGTCGTGTCACAGATCAAATGACGATATGCTTTTTCAACTGTACTCACGATCGAACAACCTTACTAAGCCTCGAAGGCTTAGTAAGGTTTCTATGAATCACTGAATTGTGTGGATATAACCATCAGTTGATCTGTGACATGACACTAGTTACTATTCAGCTATGAATAATTCTAAACTCTAAAAATATGGACGTCATTCCTGGCGTTGGCCGTGGGCAGGGTTGGTGGGAGACCAGGAATCTGCGAAGTCGAGGAACGAAAACCGAGTACATTCGCAAAGAGAATGGTTCACGATCAACGAGACTGCAGATTCCTGTTCTCGCACTGCCCTTCGCTTCTGGCGGACAGGAATGACGTTAAAAGGTTTTTTTTCGCTTTTGATGGGGTAGCTGAATAGTAACGTATACTGAGTTATTGGGGATAAGTGATTGAAGGTCAAATTGTTTAATCATTCAAAGTAGTATACTATCTTCAAGATCATTGCACTAGACAGACTTTTGATGGATTCCTGACTTTGATGGCAGCCAGGCTTACAAAAGGTATATTTTTTATTTTATCATAAAAGATAGATAAACTCCGTCTTCATGTGATGGGTTTATTACGTCGCGTTCAATGTGTCTAGCGCATGACTTAGTCCCTAAACTATACCTGAGAAAGAAAATAATAACAAGACATTACCAAATCACATTATTTGATTAGAGCAATTCATTTACTTACTTTGGATATTATGCGCAGAACCATATTTTTTGTCTTTGGGTGTTTCTTCATTTTTCAAACCCATGGACAGAATTATCAACTACATTCAGTTTACATTTACAGCTTCATTAAATACGTAGAGTGGCCTAATACCGACAAGAGTGAATTTGTGATTGGTGTTTACGGAGAGTCACCTGTGTCCGATCATCTGCAAAAGATGGCTGAAACCAAGAAAGCGGGTAATAAAATTATTAAAATAAAAAATATCAGTGATCTGGCGGCTCTTTCAGACCTGGAGATGCTCTTTGTACCGGATGCTAAAGCTGATGATTTTGAAGCAATCAAAACAAAACTAGAAGGTAGTAATACCTTAATCATTACTGAATCAGCCGGATTGGGTGAAGTAGGTAGTACCATTAATTTCATCGAAACCAGCGGTACGTTAAGGTTTGAACTCAATAGGGCCGCTATGCAAAAGCAAAACCTTAAAGTATCATCAGAATTGACTGCCTTGGCAATATTAATCTAGGCACAGAACAGAAGTATAAAATGAGCAAGATAAAGTTTTCTATAGGGAATAAAATATTCGGGAGTTTCCTGATTTTCATTGTTTTATTTATCGTTAATGCCGGTATCATCTTCTACACCGGGAATCAAATAGACCGGGTAGTTGACACCTCTAGCGAAGTAATCCGGCCCACAAAAGATGCCATCAACGATTTTGTTTTGCTCGTTACAAAATCAAAGATGCTGATCATCAACTGGGTGTATGTAGAGCGAAATAAAGATACTGAAGATAAAAAGGCGCTCTACGACCTTCAAAACAATCAATACCCTCAGCTTAAAGATGAACTTAACAAGCTCAAAGTATCCTGGGAATCGGATACCTTAAAGACAGCCATAGACTCTTTATTTCAGGATTTTGAAGCGTTACTGGCCGTTCAAAAGGATATTATGGGTCAATTGGTAAATTTCGAGAATTACGAAGATCCATTAACCAAACTTTTGGCCGAAGATGCGATCGAAAGTCAGATAATTCCGATGACGGCAGACATTAGTGCCAGATTGCAGGCTGTGGCCCTAACGCAAGGTGAAATTACACAAGAATCAGATGAGCAATTGAATTCTGCTACCAGCCAACTACGGAATATTACGTTAATTCTAGGTGTGGTGATCGTAGCGGTCGGCTTGTTATTTGCATTTTTTATGGCCAGATCAATGACAAAACCTATCAATTATATCAAAGACCTGGTAGTGAAATTAGGAAAAGGGGAGTTGGTGGATGATCAGGGCAGAAAGTTCAGTAGAGATGAAATCGGTGAGATGGCTATAGCTATGGATAATCTTATTAAGGGGTTGAGGTCTACCACTATTTTCGCCGAAAATATAGGGAAGGGAAACTATGAATCGGCCTATCAACCCCTGGGAGAGGACGATGTTTTGGGTAATGCACTCATAGAAATGCGGGATAACCTTTCCAGTGTAGCTGAAGAAGATAAAAAGCGTAATTGGGCAACGGAAGGTCAGGCTAGATTTGGAGATATCTTACGAAATAACAACGATAATATTGAACGTCTTAGCGATGATATCATTCGAAACCTGGTAAAATACCTGGAAGCAAACCAAGGGGGGCTTTATATCATTGATGACACGGATACCGAAGACCAATTTATGACACTGACCGCATGCTACGCCTGGGATAAGAAGAAATATGTAGATCAGAAGATCTACAAAGGCGAAGGGCTTGCCGGTCAGGTATGGCAGGAGAAGGAGAAGGTTTATATTACTGAAGTACCAGAAAATTATGTAAAGATTACATCGGGTTTAGGAGACGCTAACCCCAAAAGCATACTTATAGTGCCGCTGATGGTGAATGAAGAAATATACGGAGTAGTAGAAATAGCCTCGTTTAAGGAATTCGCCGAATTTGAAATTGAATTTGTGGAGAAAATTGCCGAAAGCATAGCTTCCACGGTATCCTCGGTCAAGATCAACGCCAGAACTCAGAGATTGCTGGAGGAGTCACAAGAGATGACGGAACAAATGCGTTCTCAGGAAGAGGAGATGCGGCAAAATATGGAAGAGCTTCAAGCTACCCAGGAGGAAATGCAGCGTGGTCAGGCGGAGTCTGAGAGTACTATGGAGGCGGTAAACGATGCCATTTCAGTACTCGAATTAGATGTAGAAGGTGCTGTTGTAAATGCTAATCATAACTTTCTTGATATGATGGGCTATCTGAAAGATGAGATTGTGGGCGAACATCACCGCATTTTCGTGAGTCGCGATGATCGTGCAACGGAGGAGTACAAGCAACTCTGGAAAGACCTTTCTATGGGCCTAAGTCGAAAAGGTGAGTTTAAGAATATTTCTAAGACGGGAGTTACGAAGCATTTATGGTGTAATTTCACCGTGGTGCGAAGTAGGGATGGTAGCGTAGCAAAGATTATGATGTTTGCCTTCGATATTACCAAGTTCAAAATGGCTAACGAGGTCAGTTAAGTAAGACGCTTGATTATTTGATGTAGTTCGTGAGCATTATCAGTGGTGTGAAGTACACCCAGGTCAAGCAGTTTTTGATCGTGATCTTGCTGTATGTGGCTGGCTCCGCAAAATCCTATAACTTGCATTCCAGCCCTCAAGGCGGCAGTTGCTCCGCTAATGCTGTCTTCGATCACGAGACATAATGAGGGTTCAACTGCATTAGATTCAGCTGCTTTCAGATAAACATCGGGAAATGGTTTAGG
>JBCCIX010000259.1:0-6277 GCA_039028075.1 Bacteroidota bacterium
TGGACCATATCTACCGTTCTCTCTTCACTATTGGGGATGTTATTAGAGAAAATAAGTACATCAACCCCCGCATTTACCGAGTATTCAATGGCCTTTTCCAGACCGTAGTATTTGGTTATGGCATGCATCTGCATATCATCGGAAAACACTACGCCCTTAAAATTGAGACTATCCCGTAAGAGACCGGTAACTATCTGTTTCGATAAGGTTCCCGGAAGGCCAAGGCTATCTAGTTTTTTATTCACAATATGGGCGGTCATAATAGATTGCACTTTTGAACGGTTGATCAGCTTCCGATAGGGTTCCAACTCTTTGGGCTGCCAGTAGTGTGTAACGTCGGCAATACCTAAATGCGTATCGGCATGCGAACTTCCATGCCCTGGAAAGTGCTTCAGTACAGGTAATACACTAAAACGATTGTGGGCATCGATCATGGTTTCCGCAAATATTACCATACTGTCCGGGTCGGAGGAATAGGATCTTTCAATTTTATGAATGACAGGGTTTTCTTTGTTGATGGCCAGATCGACGACCGGAGCAAAATTGACATTAAATCCCAATCCAGCCAGCGTGGCCGCATATATCTCTCCGTAAAACCGTACCGAATCCAAACTTCTGGTTTCGCCAAGGTATTTGGCAGATACCGTGGGTGGAAAACCATACTTTTCCTTAAGTCGATTTACCTTACCCCCCTCATGGTCTAAAGCAATAAAAAGAGGTAACGGTGCCGCTTGTTGAAGGGACCAGGTAAGCTGTTTGAATTTGATGTAAGCGTTTTTAGAGTCAATATTTTTTTCAAAAAGCAACACACCACCTACTTTACCTTCCTTTATTTCTTCAAGCGTAGGATCTTCAGCAAGGATAGCTTGACCTGGATGACCAACCATGATCATTTGTCCGATTTTGAAATCGAGGCTATCTACTTCGCCGTTCTGTGCAAAACATATAGTTTTTACAAGACACAGGCACAATACCCATAATCTATAAATCATAATCAGTAATTTTGACTCACTTGCCACAAAATCTCTTCCATTTTTTTCTTTATTGGGTATGACTCCGTGGGATAGTTATTATTCATAAAGCTAAAAATTAAAGTCTTCCCCGATTCAGTGATCAGGTAGCCGCTCAAAGCGTGATTATTACTAAGCGTGCCTGTCTTTCCAAAAATGTAAGGTTCCGGCGACCGGTAGTAATTTTTCAACGTTCCATTTACACCACCCGCGGCCAACAGCGGAAATAATCGTTCTTTTCCATATGCGCTTAAAAGTCGGTCCCACAACCAGACGATGGATCTCGGCGTGAACAAATTATATCGCGATAATCCGGAACCATCCACCCACTGCGGTTCATCGGGTATATCTTTTAGAAAAGTACTTTTTACATGTTGGATGGCGATATCAGTATTTAGTGAATCACTGATTATTCCGGCGCTTACAAGCAGAAGCTGCTCAGCGATGAAATTATCACTCTCCTGCATCATCACTTTGAGCGCACTATCGGTGGGGATACTATATTTGGTTTTCACGGCCTTGGTTAAAGGAGTTTTTGACGTTTTGACGGGTTTTTTCAGTGTATCGGAAAGCAACGCAGCCACTACCCCCGAGCTGTACCGATACGGTATTTCTAGCTCAAATTCAGGTTCATTTAGAGAAGGTAAATAAACCATTTTATTGGAGCCCACATCGCGGACAATTGCAGATTGCCCAATGATCGAGTCACCTAGAAACATGGTTCCCTTAAAAAAGGGTTGGTTAATAGTAAGGTAGGGGCTCCTGTCTTCTTTCTTTACCAGGACTGTATTTCCATAAATAGGTAGCGGGCTTCTTTCAACGGAATACGTATAGAGATAGTCGTCCCAGGACCAGCCAGGTCCCAAGGGCTTTTCATGGAAATTAGAAGTTGAAAAATACAACGGTTTGTCAAAAGCTGCTAGCACTTCGAGCAGATCACTCTGTGGAAGCAGCCGATACAAAAAACTAGGGTCACCGGTACCCCAAAAAATAAGAGAGTCACGGGTTTCTTTGTAGTAAAGCCCTGGCAATTGATCGTCCAAGAGATTTAAGGCTGCGTAAAGCGTGAATATTTTAGTATTGGAGGCCGGGGTAAAATACCGATCACCATTATGATCAATTAACAGTTTTCTGTCTTCCGGATCGTACAAATAAAAACCTGTATGATGTTGAAATTCTGAGCTCATGCATTTAAGCTCTTTTATCATGCGATTACTTTTTATCGAAAGACAGCCGGTAAGGCATAAACTCAGTAGCACGCTTAGAGTAAGACGCATCCGGGCAAATTACAAACAAAGGCTCAGTTAGAAAAATAGCCTTCTTTCGGTATCTGTTCTTGATGACGCTTCTGACCGGCAATAAAAATCCGAAGGTTGCTAAGCTTATCTAACCTTAGCTGGCAAGACCTTTTCTCTACGAGCTTCTTGTCACAAAAAAGAAATATGAATATCGATCCTACCCGCTCTAAGGTTGCTACAGTCATTCATAGGGTTTAGTTGAAAATGTGAATTCAGAGCCTAGCATTTCTTGAGTAGGTTCATGCGAGTGTTTGATTCAGACCTGAATCAAATTGCTGTATTGAACCGCAGGTAGATAGTGCTCAGTAAGAATTTGATGTGGATTCACTCAAAAGCCTCTGGTTTCTACATAGCGTGAAAAAGACAAGACTATTTAAATACTAGATTAATTTTTTAAGTCCTCATTAAAGGAAGAATCCCACCAAGCTCCAAAAATAGTAACATTAAACTTGGTGGGATCCCTCTTTAGTTAGAGCAACCTGCCTTTTGAAGACAGCCTCATTAAAAAACCTAGGCAGCTTTCCATTTAATTGTGCAGCCTATTGCCTTCGTTTTTGTCACTGCAGGCTTGTCACCGCTAATCAAAGCATCTACGGCATCCTCGACATATCTTTTGTCGACGGCTGAAGCGTCTCTACTATTATTATCAATGGCACCAATATATTTTACAACCAGATTTCCACCGTCTTTATTCAAGACATAAACGTGAGGAGTGTTGGTAGCTCCGAATCTTTTGGCTACCGTTTGATCGGCATCATAAAGGTAAGGATGTTCATAATCGTTTTCATTTGCGTAACTCACCATTTCTTCAAAAGTATCCCCGGGAGATCTTTTAGGATCGTTAGAATTAATAGCTACCACGGGATACCCTTGATCTGCATATTTTTCATTCAGCGCTTTTATCCGTTTCAAATAGGCTTTTGAATAAGGACATGTATTACAGTCAAATACTACAATAAAACCTTGGGCTTCTTGATGGTCAGCCAAGGACATCATTTTTCCATCTACTCCTTTAAGCTTAAAGTCTTCCACTTTGTCGCCAACTTTATAACCGTTGTTGACCGGACTTCCAGCGAAAGACAAGATCAAGCCAACCATTGCTATAAGCATACTACTCTTTCTCATGTCATTAGTGTTTATATGTTAATCAATAAAATTTTCAATTAAACCTTTAAGTTCGTCATCGGTTAACTCACTTTCAACAAATTTTCTTTCACCGGTTTTTTCATTGATTACGAGTGTTGCCGGAATGGCCCCTGACCAATTTTTGTCCACCTTGTCTATCCATGAATTGTAATCGATTTCGTCAAGCAAGTAAATGCTAGACTTCATTCCTTTGCGTTCAACAAACTTATTGACCTTTGCGATCTGGTCGGCAAAATCAAGACTCACCAGATGAACAGAAATTTTGTCTGCGTAATTCTTTCTAGCAGCTTCAAAATAAGGTAGTTCCTTAATGCACGGGCCACACCATGTAGCCCAGAAGTTGATCACCTTGATCCGTTCGCCGGACTCCTTAATCAGTTGATCAAGCCTATCAAATTTGATGATATCAGCATCATTTTGAGCCTTACTGTTAAAGACTACTAACAGGCTCATTGTTACATAAAAGATAATGATTTTCATAACTAGGCAAGATTACGATTTTCTTGAGCATGGGGTTTAACCGGTGAAATAATAATTTAGGTTTTAGGCAAAAGATGGCGACGGTCGGCAATTGTACTTTTCCAAGATGTTGGCTTTTTTGAAAATTAAGTGAGTTGAGGGAATGAGTAAGTGCTTAACATTATGTTTAAATTGGCATAACGCACAGATAAAGGAAACTTGACCGTGAAATTTGAATTTATCATCACGAATTTTGATCTTTTTTGAGGCTGTATTCTCTCTAATCTAATGTAAGGTTTTACGAAATCTGTCACAAAACCAAGGTCGTAAAAACTCTAAGATTAGACAAAATCAAGAATTTAAAAAGTCAATAGAAAGTTTTCCACAAATTCGAAAAGTTTTCCACAGCCCAATAGATATCTGATTTAACTGCTTGATAATCATTTATTTACGTATCAATTATTGAATTAGCCCTTTGTGGATAAATGAATTTCTATGAAAACCGCAAACTTTTTTTTCAAAAAACGACGAAAATCATGATGCGCTGGTGATTACCTACATCATTATACTTCCGGCCGTCTTTGTGTAAGTGTATCATTCCCTGTTATGGAGCATTAATTTGTTTCGATAGGTGTTAAAAATGCGAGATTTTGACAGGAACCCTACGTACTTTCCGTTTTCTATCACCGGTAAATTCCATGCACCACTCTTTTCAAATTTGCCCATGACGGATTGCATATTTTCATGAGGCTCCACATTAGTAGGGGGAATAGTCATTACCGTTTGCACTTTAATCTGCTCCCTGCGTTCCGCGTCGAACATGATTTCTCTGACGTCATCTAAGGTGACTACACCAAGAAGTTCTTGCTCTTCATTAACAACCGGGAAGATGTTCCTCTTCGACTTTTTCACCAAATTTACCAGCTCTCCTAAGGTGGCTTCTGGTTTAATGGTCAGCAAGTCATTTTCGAGGATCTTGGTCAAATCTATTTGGCTTAGTACCTGGCGATCTTTATCATACTGGATCAGGTCTCCCCGTTCAATGAGGTGTTTGGTGTAAAGCGAGTGTTTTTCAAAAATAGAACTTGTACTGTACGATATGGCAGATACTAACATGAGAGGAACGAATAACTCGTAACCACTGGTGATCTCAGCTATCAAGAAGATGGCAGTTAGCGGAGCGTACAGTACTCCACTCATTACTCCACACATACCTACGAGAGTAAAGTTACTTATACTCATACTTCCCCAACCCAGCTCATTAGTAGCAGACGCGAATAAAAATCCGGTAATTCCTCCGAGAAACAACGAAGGGGCAAATATTCCGCCACTTCCTCCGGCACCTATGGTGAGCGCAGAAGCTACCGGCTTTATTAAAAGTACACCAAAAATGAAAAGTAGTATAAAGCCTATATTTTGCACTTCACTAAAGAATAGCGAAGAGTTTAGTACATCAGAACCGTTACCGGCCAATAACAGCTTAATAGTATTATAACCTTCACCGAATATCGGCGGGAAAATGAAAATAATGATACCCAAAAAGATACCACCGGTAATCGCGCGACCAAAGTATCCGTTTACCTTTGAAATTAGATATTCAACCTTGTAGGTAATCCTCGTGAAATACACAGAAACCAGCCCACATCCAACACCCAAAAGCATGTAGTAGGGCGTATCTACGGCCTCAAAAGAGTCGACCAACTTAAAAGAAAAAAGTACATCATCACCTAGGAGAGCGAGAGAAATAAGCGCTCCGGTAACAGAAGCGATAAGTAAGGGTATAAACATGGCAATAGTAACATCTGCCAAAATGACCTCAAGACAAAATACAACACCTGCCACAGGCGAGTTAAATATGGCTGACACTGCGCCGGCGGCCCCACATCCGATGAGGAGGGTTCTCTTTTTGTAATTTAAATGCATTAATCGTCCCATGTTTGAACCTATGGCCGAACCGGTAACTACAATGGGTGCCTCCAAGCCTACAGAGCCGCCAAAACCGACGGTAATGGCACTGGTCAGCATCCGGGAATACATTTTGGAGCGACGGATTATACTCGATTTTTTAGAGATGTCGTAGAGGATTTGCGTAATACCATGCCCCAGCTTCTCTTTTAGCAGAAATTGGGTAATGAGTACGGTAATTAATATGCCGATGAGAGGGAATCCGAAGTAAAAATAATTGGCGTATTTAATATCGAAATCGCTGGTAAGTGCATATTGAATTAGATGAACGGTTTCTTTTAGTAAAACCGCAGCCCCACCCGATATTACACCTATGAGACCTGCCAAAATCAGCATAAAGGTTTTAGTGTTGACGTGTTTAATTCGCCAAATAAGAAACTTTACTAAAATACTTTGAAA
>JBCCIX010000260.1:0-6270 GCA_039028075.1 Bacteroidota bacterium
GATCAATATGTGATCAACGTAGTGCAAAGACCGATTCTCAAAACTTTCAATGTATATCTGGATTTCCCCGGCTATTTAAGCCGCAAAAAAGAACGGCTTTCCAACGTAGGTAACCTACAGGTACCGGAAGGAACTAAAATCAAATGGGAATTAAGTACATTATTAACCGAACAAATTCAATTGAATCTTGGAGAAGATATTTTGAGTCCTACTGCCATAGAATCGGATCTATTTGTGTTTGAGCATAGAGCTGAAAATTCTACTCTATATGGTTTAAATCTTTCTAACAAGCACGGTACAAATAAGCAACCGATTATTTACAATCTTGAAGTTGTTCCAGATCAGCACCCTAAAATTGACGTCGAGTCTTACCAAGATACCACCTTGTTTAGTTTTATTGCTTTAAGTGGCAATATTTCCGATGATTACGGGCTGTCGAAATTGAAACTGCATTATCAAATGGATCAGGAATCGAAAAAATTCCTTAGCAAAAGTATACCTATTGCTGCGAGCCAAAACGCACAGCGTTTTTATTATCAATGGGAATTTGACTCGATGAGCCTACGGGGCGGTAATCAATTGAAATACTATCTTGAAGTTTGGGACAACGACGGCGTTAACGGTTCAAAATCTACCAAAACAGGCATCTATACCTTTCGAATACCTACCATCAAAGAATTAAAAAATGAGGTGGAAGCACAGAACAAGAAAACCGAGAACGATATTGATAAAACCATCCAAGAGGCTAAGGAACTAAAGGAGGAGTTGGAAGAAGCCGAAAACCGGCTGAAAGGAAAAAAAGAATTGAACTGGCAAGACGAAAATTTGCTGAGAGATATCTTAGACAAACGCGAAGAGTTGAATAAAGCCATTCAAGAACTGAAAGAGCAAAATGAAAATACAGATAAGAAGAGAGAGCGTTTTACTCCTCAAAACGAGAAGATAAAAAAGAAAGTTGAGCAACTACAGAAACTCATGGATGATTTATTGGATGAGGAAACTAAACGTCTCTATGAAGAGCTTCAAAAATTGCTAGAAGAGCAGCAAAATATTGAAGATATTCAAGATGCTTTGGATAAGCTGAACAATAAAGAAAGCAATCTTGAAAAAGAATTAGAACGAACACTGGAGTTGTTTAAGCGAATGAAGTTTGAAAATAAGCTGAATGAGACGATTAATGATTTGGATAACCAATCCGTTGAACAAGAGAAATTACTAGAAAAAACAGAAGAAAAGAGCAGTGATAATCAGGAGTTGGCCGAAGAGCAAGAACAGCTCCAAGAGAAATTCAACCAGCTTCAAGAAGAATTAGAGGAGTTAGAGGAATTCAATCAAGAGTTGGATCAGCCTGAGGCCCTGCCAGACACGCAGGAAGAACAGGAGGAAATCGAAAGAAGTCAAGAAGAAAGTAAGGAATCGCTGAAGGAAGGCCAAAAGAAAAAATCGAGAGACGCTCAAAAAAATGCTAAACAGAAAATGCAAAAAATGCAGGAGAAGCTGGAGCAAATGCAAAGTAATTCCGAGATCTCCATGAGTCAGGAAAACCTAGATGACCTCAGAGACATTGTTAACAATTTATTGAAACTTTCATTCGATCAAGAAAAATTAATGAATGATTTTGAGGCTGTTAAACAGAGTGATCCTCGATTTGTTGAGCTTTCGCAGCAGCAGCTAAAGCTAAAAGACGATGCAAAAATTGTGGAAGATAGCTTATTATCTTTAGCAAAACGTGTCTTTGTTTTGTCCTCATTTGTCACTAGGGAGGTAGGAGAGATGAATACGCATATGGATAAAAGTGTAGAGGCCATCAAAGATAGAAAAAAGCCAAATGCTGTTGCTGAACAGCAGTTCACTATGACCTCAATGAATAATCTTGCATTGTTGCTCGACGATGTACTTCAGCAAATGCAAGAGAACCTGGCCGATGCGATGGGAAAACCTCAAAAAGGAAAAGGGGATCAAAAATCTCAATCGCTTGGCGAACTACAAAAACAATTAAACCAGCAAATCAATGAATTAAAACAGAGCGGCAAAACAGGGAGAGAACTCTCCGAAGAGTTAGCTAAATTAGCGGCCGAGCAGCAGCGCATTCGAGAGGCATTAAAAGAAATGCAGGACAAACTGAATGATGGGAAGGGAGATGTATCTGGCGATGGTATTCCTGAAAAAATGGAAGAAACTGAAATTGATCTTGTGAACAAAAAGATTACGGAAAAAACCATTCAGCGTCAAAGGGAAATACTAACGCGACTGCTCGAAGCTGAAGACGCTCTGCGGGAAAGGGACAAAGACGAAGAACGAAAGGCCGAAACCGGTAAAGACTATGAAAAGCAATTGCCAAAAGCATTTGAACAATATTTAAAAGCTAAAGAGCAAGAAACTGAGCTTCTTAAGACTATTCCTCCTAAATTGTATCCCTATTATAAAAAGGAAGTAAATGAGTACTTCAAAAGAATGGGTAACTCAGCGACCACAGAATCAAAATGAACAATATACACATACAAGTTCCTTCTCTATCAGAGAACATCCGCATGATCGAAAGTTTTATCGATAATGCCAAAGAACGCTATAATCTGGAAGATGACATTTATGGTAATATTATGATTGCGGTTACCGAGGCAGTCAATAACGCAATTAGGCACGGCAATAGCAGCGATAAGTCAAAGAATGTATCATTGTCTTTGAAGCTTGAGGACAATCAAATCATATTCGTAATTTCAGATGAAGGCACAGGATTTGATTACCAAAACCTCCCGGACCCTACTGCTCCTGAAAATATTGAAAAACCCGGCGGGCGAGGGATATTTTTAATGAAACATCTTTGTGATGAAGTTTCCTTTCAGGAAGACGGGAAAGTTGTCCAACTTAATTTTTACCTAAACTAATGTCTAAGATTTACTTCCACCAGGAGGAAGTAGATTTCAAACTTCATAATCGAAAGAAACTCCAACAATGGATTTCTAAGATAATTTTTTCCGAAGGTCGGCAGTTAGGGCAACTCAATTTTATTTTCTGCAGTGATCATTATTTACACAAAATAAACCTACAATATCTCAATCATGACTCCTACACTGATATTATTACTTTTGACCAATCTGAAGATAGCCATTCTATAGAAGGTGATATCTTTATAAGTGTGGATAGGATTAAGGAAAATGCCAAACTTTTGAATATTCCCTTCCAAACTGAATTAGACAGAGTAATGATTCACGGTGTTTTACACCTTCTGGGCAACCGGGATAAAACACGGGAAGAAAGAGCGGTAATGCGCAAAAAAGAAGAAGCTTGTTTATCTTTACGGCCTTTATAGGAACATTACGAAGATAATAGTAGTTAATGTTCCACGTGAAACACTTCAATTTTAGATTGTGAAATTTAGATTGATGATTCTCTTAGGTAATCTAAAATCGCAAATCCGTAAGTCGTAGATTAAAATGTTTCACGTGGAACACCAAAAAATATGTTTGAGAAGTACGATATAATAGTAGTTGGAGCGGGACACGCCGGTTGTGAAGCAGCCTATGCAGCTGCCCAGATGGGATCTAAGGTACTCTTAGTGACTATGAACATGAACACCATAGCGCATATGTCCTGCAATCCTGCTATGGGAGGTGTGGCCAAGGGTCAGATCATTAGAGAAATTGATGCCTTAGGAGGCATGTCAGGCATTATTTCAGATAAATCGATGATCCAATTTCGAATGCTCAATCGCTCAAAAGGCCCTGCAATGTGGAGCCCTCGTTCTCAAAACGATCGATTGCGTTTTGCCGAAGAGTGGCGGCTCGCCCTGGAAAAGAACCCTAACGTCGATTTCTGGCAGGAAATGGTCACCCGCTTAAAAGTAAAACATGGTAAAGTATGTGGAGTAGTGACCGGAATGGGACTCGAAATAGAAGCCAAAGCAGTCATTCTTACGAATGGCACTTTCCTCAACGGCATTATTCACATCGGTGAAAAGCAGTTTGGTGGTGGACGTACAGGCGAAAAGGCGGCTAAGGGAATAACTGAAGAACTTATAGAACTGGGCTTTGAGGCCGGACGCATGAAGACCGGTACACCACCAAGAGTTGACGGTCGATCTCTTGACTACAGTAAAATGACCGAACAGGCAGGTGACGAGGAACCCCATAAATTTTCGTACGCTAATACCAAACCTCTAAGCAAACAGCGCAGCTGTTACATCACCTACACCAACACCGAAGTACACGCTATTCTGGAATCAGGTTTCGATAAATCCCCCATGTTTAACGGCAGAATAGAAGGTGTAGGCCCACGGTATTGTCCCTCCATAGAAGATAAGATCAATCGATTCGCAGAAAGAGACCGGCACCAGATCTTTGTCGAACCTGAAGGTTGGAATACCGTAGAAATATACGTCAATGGATTTTCTACATCACTTCCCGAAGATGTTCAGCAAAAAGCTATGCTTAAGATCCCAGGTTTTGAAAAAGCTAAAATGTTTCGTCCTGGATACGCCATAGAATACGACTACTTTCCTCCTACCCAACTCAACCATACACTTGAAACCAAACGTGTTGAACACCTGTATTTCGCAGGACAAATCAACGGAACCACCGGCTACGAAGAAGCGGCATGCCAAGGTCTAATAGCTGGCATTAATGCACATCGAAAGATCAATTCCAGCGAAGATTTTATTTTAGACCGATCTGAGGCGTACATAGGTGTCCTGATAGATGATCTAATTAACAAAGGTACCGATGAGCCGTATCGCATGTTTACCTCACGCGCAGAATTTAGGATTCTACTGCGTCAAGATAATGCGGATCTTCGTTTAACAGAAAAAGGGCATGCCATTGGATTAGCCACTGCTGAAAGATTATATCAGATGATAGATCGCAAAAACGATATCAACCGTCTCTTACAGGATATCTCGCATCAAAAAGCAGTACCTACAGACCTTAACCATTCCCTATCAGAAATAAATACTTCTACACTTAAGCAGCAGATACCGCTGGTAAACATTCTTAAACGACCTGAAGTGAGCATCCATCAAATAAAGGCAATGACTCCATACTTTGCGGAGTGTTTTTCAAGGTACACTGACGATATCCTCGACCAAGTAGAGATACAAACAAAATATGCCAGCTATATTGAGAAAGAGAAACAGCTTGCCAATAAAATGAATCTACTCGAAACTAAGAAGATTCGCGACAATTTTAATTATCTGGAAATAAAGGCACTTTCTGTGGAAGCCCGGCAAAAGCTTAGCCACATACGTCCTAAGACTATCGGTCAGGCCACACGTATAAGCGGAGTGTCTCCTGCCGACATTTCCATTTTGATGGTCTATCTCTCTAAATGAAATGTTCGAAAAGCTAGGTCACTGTCCGCTATGCGAGGGGTCAGATATTCAGAATGATCGAATAGTTACCGACTACAGTATAACCAAAGAGGAGTTTGCCCTGAGCAAATGTCTAACTTGCGGATTTCTATTCACCAATCCGAGACCCACTGAAGACCATCTTTCTAAGTATTATCAATCATCAGAATACATTTCACATCAAAACAAAACCCATACCCTCATCAATAAGGTCTATTCCATCGCCAGAAAGTATACACTCAAATGGAAGTTAAATCTTATCTCCAGATACGTCGAAAAGGGTAAGTTATTGGACATCGGATGCGGCACCGGGCACTTTTTACAGACTATGCAAAAAGCCGGTTGGCAGACTTGGGGTGTAGAACCTGATGCTACGGCACGAAAGATGGCAAAGCAGCTTGTGGGTAATAATTTAGTACACAACGATCTAAACGCCCTACCGCAGAAGAAATTTGATGTGATTACACTTTGGCACGTCCTGGAACATATTTCCGAACTCAATCATCAACTTAACCAGATAAAACAGTTATTAATACGGCGAGGTCGGCTATTTATAGCCGTGCCTAATCACAAAAGTTTTGATGCAGACTATTATCAAAACTTTTGGGCAGGATACGACGTGCCCAGACACCTATATCATTTTGATAAAGACACCATGTCGAAAGTCAGTAAAAAAATAGGCCTGAAAATTGTGGACGTTCTACCGATGAAACTAGACGCCTACTACGTGTCTCTATTAAGCGAAAAGTACAAGGGATCCGGACCTTACCGATATCTAAAATCTATTACAACTGGCTATAAATCAAATAGTTATGCAAAGAAAACAGGCAACTACTCTAGTTTAATCTTTGTCATAAAAATCAAGTAATGTCTCGGAACTTTTCATTGCTTTTCTCAACACTACTTGCACTCGCCTGCGCCAACCAAAC
>JBCCIX010000261.1:0-6268 GCA_039028075.1 Bacteroidota bacterium
CCGAATACCGCATGTATCGCAGGAGTTGGTCTGAGAGAAATATCTTCTGTCCCATGGATCATCATATTCATTCTGACAATCCTGGCACATGGTAAAAGAGTCCATCGAAGTGTAAGCCCGGTCATAGGGTAGTTGGCTTATAATTGAATACCTTGGTCCACAGTCAGTACAGGTTATAAAAGGATACATGTACCGCCTGTTGTTCTTGTCATTCAGTTCATTCAGACAGGTAGCACACATTCCAAAATCCGGAGAAATGTTAAGCTCGAGATTACCGTTACTGCTCTCTCGAATAGTGAAATCACTGAAGTACTCGGGACTTACTTCATGGATTGTAGCATCTGTAATAACAGCTAAATGGGGTTTACTTTTTAGGCAGGCATTGTAAAACTTTATCGCCTTACCTTTTATTGTGGTTATCTCGATATGCACTCCATCTGCGGAGTTGCATACCCAGCCTTTTAGCTTTTCGCTTTTTGCCAGTTTATACACAAACGGCCTGAATCCAACTCCTTGTACTCTTCCTTTTATATGGATATGAAAGGTTTGCAAATCAAGCTATCACCTTGTTATCTTCTCTTTTCAGTCTTACTTGTTTTTCTAACCACTCACACCAGGCATCTATGCCTTCACCGGAAGTGCTGGAAATTTGAATCACTTCAATATCTGGATTAACGTCCTTGGCATCTTCAATGGCGGCGTCAACAGAGAAGGGAAGGTGAGGTATTAGGTCAGCCTTTGATATGAGCATCATGTCGCTGGTAAGAAACATCTTTGGATATTTCTTTGGCTTATCGTCACCTTCTGTAGAAGCGAGTAAAGTAACTCTAAAGTCTTCGCCCAGGTCAAATGAGGAAGGGCAAACTAAGTTCCCGACGTTCTCAATAAAAAGTAATTCAACACCTTCCAGGTCTACCTGTTCCATCGCTTGCCATACCATTTGTGCCTCGAGATGACAGATGCCGCCGGTTACTATCTGAAGGGCTTCGACTCCAGCTTCCTTAATACGATCGGCATCACGCTCCGTTTCTAGGTCTCCCACTAGTACCTTCATTTTGACTTTTGACGCCAACCGTCTTGCGGTTTCCTGCATAAGGGTCGTTTTACCACTTCCCGCAGAAGAAGTTATATTAACAAGTAAAATTTGTTTGTCTCCAACAAATTTTCTAATTGTGTCGGCAACAAAATCATTGGCCTTTAGCAAATTGAATGAGCTGTTATCACATTGAACTGTACCTCTTGCCGCTTTATTTGATTTGTCTACTCCCATATTCGATTTCATTTAATGTACTCACTAGTACTAGTGATTGATATTCACTAGTACTAGCTAGTCGAATATACGATCACAAAATCGATTAGAAAAGACTTTCTAAGTTTTAGAAAATTATTTCTAAAATCGGTCATCGAAAATGAACTCGTTCAATGGTCAGCTCTTCACCTTGTATTATATTCTTGGTTGGATGTCCATTTCTGCATTTAAAGGAATAGTTTTTTACTTCTGATTCATCCCCACATAGCTCACATTTAATAATAATTGGCACTATATTGACCACAAGCTTAGTTTGAAGAAACCGTTGCTCATCCTGAGTCACAGCCTCGAAAGCATTTTGCATCAAAATAGGTTCAACATTAGACAGCAGTCCGACCTTCAAATCAATTTGACTTAGCTGCTTGAGTTCTTCCTCTTTAAACTCTGCCTCAAGTGTTCTGAATATGTTTCTAACCAATGATATTTCGTGCATACTAGTCTTTCATAATGGCTAGTCCTAAGGCTGAAATCTGATCAAGGTGCGCTTGTGCGTCACTTAATAGTTCATGGTTGTCTGTCAATTTTTTTACCTCTTTCGCCTTAGCAACCATATCCTTGTAGCGTGCCCTCTCCATGGTTTTGTTAATGTTGTGTACTCGCCAACAGGCTTCAAGGTAATTAAGAATAGTGTGTGCCCTTTCTAGAGGGAATTGCTCTTCATTTCTAATTTCTAGGGCTTCCAGGTAATAGGCTATTGCCTTTTCCGCGTTATCTCCAGTTTTGGCAGGCGGGTATTTTAAAAGTGCGTTGGCATAGTTATTTGCCACCATGGCATATTCGAATGGATAGGTTTCTTTCTGGTAAAAATCGAGACATTCCTTAAATGAAGTTGCAGAAAATGCCGACCACATTCCTTTTTTCTTTTCGTCGACTGGCATTTCGGCATATATCACAGCCAGGTTGTGATGAATTTCAGCGTAAACATCCGGGAATAGCTCCCGGGTAAAAGTTTCAAGGGCCTTTTGATAGGTGTCAATGGCAGATTGATAGAATTGTGGATTTTGATGCTGTGCCCAGGTATAGAGTAGTGTACCTTTTCTGATGTAAGCTGAGGCCAGAAATTCAGGAAATCCATGTTCCTCGTAGATGGTAATTGCTTTGGTAATGTACGACAGTGACTCGGAATAGCTCTGTTCAAAGTTGGCAATTTCCGATGCGTTCATATAAAGAGTAGCCACAGCCCAATGAATGTCATGTTGCTCGAAGAAGGGGAGAGATGTACTAATCAGTTGTTTAACCTCTGACAAACGCTCCTGATCATAGGGTATGGAAGAAGAAGCCATTAGCACGTCAACTAAGTCCAGATTGAGATAGTTATTGGCTTCATCACTCAACGCTTCTTTCTGATGATACCTTAGGAGCTTTTCTGCTTTACTTATTTCTCCATTGTCAGTTAGAAAAACGGCCAGGTGCTTGGCAATAAAAGCGGAATGTTCACCATTTGGTGATTCAGCTATTGCCTTTTCATATAATTTTTCTGTTGAAGCACCATTGTAAAGGTGACCTGCATAATGGGTTAATGCAGCGTAGTTATGCGTTGAAATGAAACCATTATCCTGAACAGTAGAATAGTTCAGAGATTGATCTAAATCTCTAAGTTGCTGGCGACAGTGCAGGGAATTTTTGATAGACACACTTTTGACGAATTCCAATGCCTCTGATTCATAACCGAGTTTACACAATAAAATGGCAATCAGATCATTTTCATTGTAGGGCACAGCATCAAACAGGACGGGAGGCTCGGTTCCATCCCAGGGTATGGGTACAATGATTTTGTCGTCGTTAATGATGATATGAGGGTTATTCGTATCCAAAGCTACCAACGGCTTGATTTGTGTGGCTTGCAAGAGCCCCTCTGTCCTGGATAAGGCTTGCATCAGCTTATTTTGAGGTAGGTCGGTATAAATGTGAATCATACTATACTGCTGCTCAATTCTATTTTTATATAGTTTTTATCCTCGTTTAACGAACACTGCAATTTCTTATCAAGATCATCTATGTCGTGTTCAATCAGGATCTCTCTGAGACCAACACTTTTGGTTCCTTTTAAGTCCTTTATTTTGAGCAGAAACTCCATGGATTCATGAAGTTTAGGAAACCATGCATTCGATGTAGGTGAAACAAGTATTGCTTCCAGGTCTTTTTTATAGGCGACAAATACATTCGTACTATTCCCTAATACCCTATTCACAATTAATGGAGGAAGGATTAGGTGTGAGGATCTGAGCTCAACTTCGTACCGCATTGTTTAATTCTTCTACCATTAAATCCACAACTTTATCACCAGCTTTTTTCACAGGTACGGATAACTCCACCTCGAGACGTGTGTTGTCCACGGCTATGAGATATACCTGAATATCTTCAGGATATTCTTCTTCAAGCATTCGCTTGGCATAGGAGAGTGCCTGATCCCATTTAAGACCATGTAAAAACACAATAGGATCTTCTTGGGGTGCTCTTATAACCTGACTGGCTGGTACTTTGTAGAGCGTACCCGGTGGTTCACCGGTATTGATCACCGCATCGGCAATAAGGATTCTATCATGTCCTTTAATTTTGTATAAAACCTCAAAGGCGGAAGTACCCATATCAAGCAGCGTCACATCACTTCTATCACCTAATTGTTTATTAAGCTGGTCAATTATATAGCAACCGATTCCATCGTCACTCCGCACAGGGTTGCCAAATCCCATTATTACTGTTTTTATCATCTCAAAAAAAAACCCGTAAACACTTTACGGGTTCAAAATGGATTTAATGTGATTATAATTTAAACTTAGCTAGTTCTTCACCTGACTTTTGGTCATGCGCATGAACAGTGCAAACCAAGCAAGAGTCAAATGATCTTGCCACCATTCCCACTTCTACAGGATCGTGCGGATCTTCAATCTCAGTGCCTTCGAGTGCGGCTTCAATCGGCCCTGATTTACCTTCAGCGTCGTTAGGGCCTACATTCCAAGTAGTTGGTGCTACAACCTGATAGTTTTTAATCACACCACCTTCAACCTCAATCCAATGTGCCAATGCTCCACGGGCGGCCTCAGTGGCACCAAACCCTTTACCATCTTTTTCTTCAGGTTTAATGTAGAACTCATCATCCAGATTAATTTGTCTTAACCATTCATCGATATAATTGTATAACCTCGGTGCTTCATGGACTCTGGCCAATGTTCTTGTGAAAACACTTGGACCCAATTTATCCATAATATCTCCAAACAATGGATCTTGAATTTGGTGATCCATGTTATTAGGGTTGGCATTCATTATGACCCTGGAAAGTGGGCCAGCCTCTGCCGCATATCCCATATATCTCGGAGCTTTTGACCAGCTGTATTTTCCATCAAAATCAGAGTTTTCAAGATTTTGAGAAACTACCGGGGTAGGCAACGGCTCATCCCATGGATGTGCCGGATCCTGGTGTTCGAACCACGAATGGTCAACATGTTCAAAAATTTGATTATGATCGAATTCATGATAATTTTTTCCATCGAAGAACCCACTGGAGCTGATTAGCGCCTGGTTTCGTCCATCTACTGTTGGGGTATTATATCGGTCTTTATGAAGGTAAGTGCCATAAGCCACATACTTGCCTACACCCTGGCCAAATTTGTCTAAACCAAACTCCAATGACGCGCGAATGAAAAGTCCGAGATCACTGTTCCTTTGAGATTCGTTTTCCTCAACCCATGCCATCAGATCATCCCAGCTTTTAATTTGGAGGTATCTCTCGATAGAGCAGCCTAGCCAAGTCGTCTCCAACCAATCATTTCTGAATTGATTCATTATGGAATGTGCCCTGGTAATATCTTTTAGTGTTGGTGCACACATTACGCCTCCGGGCACCATATAACTTGAATGTGGCCACTGACCACCAAATATGGCATAGACTTCTACTGGACGACCGCTCGCAGTCACGCCCGATTGGAATGAAGTTCCCGTATACGCAGCGAAACGTTTAACCACCTCTTGGTATAGTGGTTTACTCGCAAATTTTTTGTTGGCCATGTCAGTAGCGAAAATGGCATAAAACCATCTAGGTATACTTTGAATGGTTTCTGTGGCCTGCCCAATTGCTCTAAGCAACAGCGCATTAGGTGAGAGCTTAGTACTCCAGGCCGTATCAAGTGCAGAAGAAGCACAATATAGATGTGACCCTCCACAAATACCGCAAATTCTCGGAGTTACAATAAGACCAGATTGAGGATCCTTGCCTGCCATGATTCTTTCAAAGCCACGAAACATTGCCGCTTGAGTGTGAGCACGAGTTACCACCCCACCTTCCATAAATACTTTCACGTCAAGGTCACCTTCTACACGACCTACTGGAGATATGTTTAGTTCTTTTACTGACATCTTATTGATTATTTCGAAGTTTCAGTTAGTGTTTTATTTGTTGGTAGTACTTTTTCCCATCCTGCCCTGAGGTAATACAATCCTTTGGACTGGCCTGTGGGTACGTCTACCGGGAATATACCCATGTGCTTCATTGTTTTTAATACGCTTCCTTTCTTAAGGTCGTGATGCGGGAATCCTGGTTCGGTACAACCTAGACACGGATGGTTGGCCCTTGTTTTGCTTGATTGTCGGTTCCAAAGAATTCTATTACACGATGAGCGTGTCATTGGCCCTCTACATCCAACTTCATAGAACAAGCAACCTCCTCTCTTACCAAACCCTCCATCTATTTTCTGCGCGAAATTATTCACGTTGGTACATCCCGTCTGCGTAAAATCAGTAAAGAACGTCTTAGGTCGGTGATAATCATCTATCAAAACATCACCAATACGCCCAGTAGAAATGGCTACCAGTATCTGAGTGACCCAGTCGGGGTGTGCCGGACAGCCAGGAATATTAATAACCGGCAGCCCTCCCTTGGATACATAATCTGCTCCCAAAATTCCTCCTTTACTTTTCTTTAGGAACTGCAGCCCTGTAGATTCACTTGGGTTAGGTGGAACG
>JBCCIX010000262.1:0-6242 GCA_039028075.1 Bacteroidota bacterium
CCAGTCCCCGGGTTTTAAGGCTGTGCCCCCTTCGATGATCACAGCGCGTTCGATCAGGTTTTCCAACTCGCGAATATTGCCCGGAAAAGGATATTTCATCAGTGCAGCAATGGTGGCTTTAGAGATTTTCTTGAAGGACTTTCCAGCTTTGGCAGAATATTTCTGTAAAAAGAACTGTGCCAGTAGCGGAATATCATCTTTTCTTTCCCGTAGAGGAATATTGTGAATGGGGAACACATTGAGTCGATAGTAGAGGTCTTCGCGAAATTTACCGTCCTCTACCATACGCTGAAGATCACGGTTAGTGGCCGCTACGATGCGAACGTCCACTTTTTCCGTTTTGGTACTTCCTAAGGGATCAAATTCACCCTCTTGGAGTACCCTAAGCAATTTTGGTTGAAGATCCAGGGGAAGTTCACCAATTTCATCCAGGAATAAGGTGCCTTCGTCGGCCAACTTGAATTTACCGACCTTATTCTCAACGGCGCCGGTAAAAGCTCCTTTCTTATGACCGAATAATTCGCTTTCAATAAGCTCTTTAGGTAACGTAGCGCAATTTACCTTGATCAAAGGGCGCTCTTTTCGGTTGCTATTCTGATGAATGGCGCTGGCCAATAGTTCTTTTCCGGTACCAGATTCGCCGGTGATGAGCGCAGTAGTGGCTGTGGGCGCCACTTGCTCTACTTGTTTTAAGACTGCAGCATAGGTTTTACTCTTGCAAATAATATTGTCGAAGTTGAGACCCCGTTGTATCTCCTCCTGCAAGTATTCGTTCTCCTGCTCCAGTTGGTTTTTCAGGGATTTAACTTCTTCCAGGGCCTCGGTGAGCTCGAGGTCTCTCTTTTTGCGCTCACTTATATCTCGCAATACGGCACAGTTCAGATGTAAACCCTGGTAAAACAAATAATTGACCGAGATTTCTACGGGAAACTTAGTACCATCTTTTCGAGTGGCAATCCACTCCATCCGAAAGTTCTTCCTATTCTTGATGTCTTCGAAATGATCTCTCCACCATGCTCTGTCAATACGACTGTCAAGGTCGTAAATGGTGAGTTTGGAGAGCTCCTCGGTCTCATAGTGTAGCTGATTTGCCGCTGAATCACTACAATGTAGCATACTGCCATCCTCTTTCCATATAAATACGATGTCATTAGAATGATCGATCACTTCCTTGAACAACTTAAGCGACTCTGCATTGCTTTGCTGTTCGGTGATGTCCTGGTAAACCCCAATCAGCTTTTGGACTTTGTCTTTGACTATCACCGGTTGACCTGTGCAACGAAGCCACTTCTTTTTACCTTTCGCGTCCTTTATCGACATCACTTCGTCATATACCTCGGCTTTACGAAGAGCTCCCGCCACCAGCTCTTGTAATTTGGTTGGATCGTCAAAAAATTTAATAATGTTCTCAGGTCGTATTTCTTCCTTGTCAGAGACGGAGAAAATCTTGAACGTTTCTTCAGTCACAATTAAAGACCGGTCCTGCAAATTCAGTTTCCAGCCTCCTGCATGTACCATTTTCTCAGCAGCGGTAAGTACGTTTCTGTAGAAACTGGACTCCGTTATTTCGAAGAAGATAGCACAGATCAACTTTTTTCCATTATTTGAGAAAAATTGGGCAAATACTTCCACCTCGTAAAGCTTACCACTCTTTTTTTGGTGATAGGTTTTGAAGTTGCTGGCACCCTGAGTGGAAACCTCTTCCCAATGGTCGCGCCATTCGTCTCGCTGCAATCGCGGATTGATGTCGTAAATAGTAAGCGATAATAGTTCTTTTTGGCTGTAGCCTAACCCTTTGCAAAAGGCTTTATTGGCATATTCTATGTTTCCTTTTTCAGTCATCCACATGACTTCATAAGGTAAGTGATCTACTAGCCAGTTCTTGGTTTGTACCACCAGGTCTTCGTTACTCATTCAGGATTAGGTTCTGTTTGGTAAAAGAGGTTATAATTTCTCAAATATGAGAAATTCCTAAATAATTCGAAAATACTAGTTCACTATTTTTAATTTAAGTAATTGATAATCAAGTATTTATGTAGTTGGCACAGAAATAGTCATCATGCGGTTAAAAAATTAAATGATGAAACGTAACCAATTTCTCAAATCAATTTTCACCGGCCTCGCCGGTCTTAGTGCATACACTAGTATGGCGCAAATGCTTACTTCGGAAAGTGGAGGGTTGATGAGAGAGGCTAAACAATTAAACAACAATATAAAAGGAGGAAACATGAAAACTATTCTTCACAAAGCGGATACACGCGGGGTTGCTAATCATGGATGGTTGCAATCCAAACACACCTTCAGTTTTGCTAATTACCATGATGCAAGCCGAATGAATTTTGGAATGTTAAGAGTACTTAACGATGATACAGTTTCTGAAGCTCAAGGTTTTGGAACCCATCCGCATCGGGATATGGAAATTATTTCTATCCCGCTAGAGGGTGACCTCGAACATAAGGACAGCATGGGCACTTCTGCCGTCATAAAACAAGGCGACATACAGGTAATGAGTGCAGGTACCGGAATCATGCATAGCGAGTACAACGCCAATAAGGACAAACCGGTAAAATTCCTGCAGATATGGGTGTTTCCGAATAAAAAAGGGGTAGAGCCTAGGTATGATCAAATCACGCTGAATGCTGAGGATCGAAAAAATAAATTGCAGCAAGTGCTTTCTCCCAACCCAAATGATGAAGGGGTTTGGGTCCATCAAAATGCCTGGTTTAATATGACCTCATTGGATAAGGGCCAATCGCTATCCTATGAGTTACGTGATCCTAAAAACAATGGGGTCTATGCTTTTATACTGAATGGCGACGCTACCATAAATAATCAGGCACTGGAAACCAGGGATGGTTTTGGTGTATGGGACATTAATTCCCTTGACATAACCGCTGATACCCATACTGAGATACTTCTGATGGAAGTGCCCATGTCTTAAGACCATTAATTACTAAACCTCAAATACTAGTCAGAATTAAAACAAATTTTAAAACCATGAAAAAGTTAAATTTATTAGTCGTAGCTCTTTTGATAAGTGTAGTTTCTTTTGCACAATGGACTCAGTATAATCCCAATCCGGTAAATAATCCGGCAAATGCGGCCGAGCAGATATTACATCCGGGTAATCATGCCCTTATTCTTATCGACCACGAAAGTCAAATGGCCTTTGCCGTTGAATCACAACCGATAGAAGAACTACGAAACAATACGGGAATAATTGCGGGGGCTTCAAAGCTATTTGATGTACCGACCGTCATTACTACCGTAGCCGAAAAATCGTTTTCCGGGCCCATATTTCCTGAGATTAAAATGTATTATCCAGACCATTCAAAATACGTTGATAGAACGACTATGAATTCATGGGAGGATGAGAATTTTTTAAAAGCCGTGAAAGCTACGGGTAAGAAAAAGCTGGTCATGGCCGGGCTTTGGACAGAGGTATGTATCAACTTAGCTGCATTATCAGCCTTAGAGGACGATTATGAAGTATACGTGATCTCCGATGCTTCCGGCGGAGTGTCTCAGGAGGCCCATGACATGGCCATGGCCCGTATGATTCAAGCCGGGGTTATTCCCATGACTTCGATGCAATATCTATTAGAGATTTATAGAGACTGGGCACGATCTGATCAATATGTGGAGGTGAATAACCTGGCTATAAAACACGGTGGCGCATACGGTTTGGGTATTGATTACATCAAGACCATGCAAAAATGGGCTAAGGAAGCGGAATCTGATAAGTAGTTGAAAAGGCTCGGCTCTCGAGCCTAATTTCTCCACAAGCGGGCTCCGCTACTCTTTCCATACCACTTAAGTCTAATTAATGTATCCATAAATGATGGGAATTAGCGCTTAAGACTATCTAAACCATGAACCAATTAAACCACTAAATGATGAAAGATTTTGATCCAAAAAGACGAGAATTCCTAAAAGGCTCACTAGCGCTAGGAGCGACAGGATTGGCCCTATCTTCGCCCTTAGGTAGTTTACTAGCCCAACAATCTGGTGACGCTGACCTGGTAGTACGTAACGCAAAGGTGACTACCGTAGACCCGAACCTTCCGTCTGCAGAAGCCTTTGCGGTCAAAGATGGGATGTACTATCGAGTGGGGCCTAACAGTGCCGTATCAGACCTGATCGGGTCAGATACTAAGGTAATAGATGCTAAAGGTCACCGGGTGATCCCTGGACTCCACGACTCTCATACCCACGGTATCCGTGAAGGCCTGCACTTTGCTATGGAACTGCGCTGGGATTGGGTGGACTCTGTAGAAGAAGCGCTGGCTATGCTTGCCGAAGAGGTAAAGCATACGCCCAAAGGCCAGTGGATAAGGGTGGTGGGTGGTTTCTCCTGGGAGCAATTCCGGGAAAAACGAATGCCGACACTTGAGGAGATCAATAAAATAGCTCCCGATCATCCGGTTTACATTTTTTATCTCTATGCCTACGGGATGCTTAACCGAAAAGCGGTTGAAGTACTGAATTATAATAATGAGCCGATAGACCTCTATCATAAAGGGAGAATTGAAAAAGATAGGAGAGGAAGGGCAACAGGTATTATTACTGCGGCTCCCTCCGGATTGATCATGTACAAAACGCTCACCAAGTTACCTAAGAAATCAAAGGAACAACAAATACTTGGAACGAGACATTTCATGAACGAGATGAATGCGCTTGGTCTCACTTCAATTTCCGATGCTGGTGGGGGAGGAATGCAATACCCTGATGCATACGATGTCATGTACGACGTTCATAAGCAGGGCTTATCGACCGTGAGAGTTGGGATTCATACGTTTCCACAGGTAGGTGGGCGTGAGTATGATGATTATAAGCGATGGATTGGAATGGTGAAGCCGGGCGATGGGGATGACATGCTTCGGTTCATAGGAGGAGGAGAGAATATATGCTGGGCAGCTTACGATTATGAAATATTTGCTCAGGAACGCCCTAATCTAAATGCCGATGTTCGAGACAAGGCTATGCCTATTTATAAACTTCTGGCTGAAAATAACTGGCCTTGGCGACAACATATCACCTACAACGAATCGGCTGATATACTGCTTGATATGTATGAAGAGGTAGCGAAAGCTGGAGATGGCAAGTTACCACAGGGTACTATCATTGATCATGGGGAAACCTTTTCTGATAGAACACTTGAACGCATTGCTAAATTGGAGATGGGTATTGCGATTCAGAATAGGATCGCTTATCAGGCTGAAGATTTTGTAAGGCGTTACGGAGCGGCAAAGCTTGCTCAAACACCTCCGATTAGGAAAATGTTAAAAATGGGTATCCCAGTTGGAGGAGGAACGGATGCCACTCGGGTTAGTTCATATAATCCTTGGTATTCCATCTATTGGTTGGCGACAGGAAAGTCAAGAGGTGGAAGGCAGATGTATGGTGATGACAACATTCTCACGAGAGATGAAGCCCTGCAACTTTGGACCACTGGTTCCTCCTGGTTTACAGGTGATCTTGGTAAAAAGGGTGCGATAAAAGAAGGTCAACTAGCGGATTTTTCCATCCTGAATCATGACTTTATGACCGTGCCTGATGTGCTTATTCCGCGGACACACGCTAAACTTACGGCCGTAGGCGGAAAAGTTGTTCACGCGTACGATATGTTCGAAAAATTTGCACCGAAGGCGCTACCGGATGTTTCCCCGGACTGGTCGCCCTTGTATCGTACTGGAGATTTTAGAAAGCTATATATGAGCTAAATCTGTCCTAACGAAATCAAAAAGGACAGTGATCAATCAAAAAACAGTCGTCAGACCACTCTAAGTGGTCAGACGAATAAGCGTAACACTTAAAATTTTAAAACAATGGAAACTATCGTCAAACAAAATGGAGTGCGGATAAAGCCCACTCGGAGATCGGGTTCAAAGGAATTAAAACAAAAACAAAACACGAATTAATGAGGAGAATTTCAAATTGTCGTGTTTTCGTCGAAATCCATGGTTTTTATGCCCGCTGAGACTATCAATGTGGTATTTACTTTCAAGCTATAACGGAAACATACTGTAAATAAAAATGAGCGAACCTAACTTTTTAAGTCATTCCGCAGTGATAACGGAGGAATCTTTGTCCACAAAGAAAGTCCACCATTTATTTTCTAAATAGCAAAGTTCGTATGCTTGAAAAATGGACTTCGAGTTGGTCTTCATAATAGATGGACGTATCTATAGAAAAAGTGATAAACCAAACCCCGAATTTCATGAATTACAAGTTACAAACAC
>JBCCIX010000263.1:0-6196 GCA_039028075.1 Bacteroidota bacterium
CAGCCCATCAAACCCAAATATCTTCTTTTGATACTCGGCCAAATCGCTTTCCTTTTTTTTTATATCATTAACACGTTCATTTTTCATTTCTGCTGTAAGCAACACCTCTTCAGCCTGTAATTCGCTATACATGGCCTCAATGTCCTTGGACATCGTTTGTATCTCTTGCTGCCAGCCCTGTGTCAATTTGTCAACTTCCGCCTGCGCATCTTTATACTCAGTCATCTTAGACAAAACATAATCGGTATCCACATAACCGAATTTCTGTCCGCATACCTCAGTAATCGAAAATAGTGCCAGAAATAAAAAAAAGAAACTCTTCATGTTACCTGATCTGCTGACCAATGGTGAAATGGAACTGCTGGCCGCTGGGTTCTGACTGCCCCGGAAGGGTATCAAAACCGTAGGCCCAGTTAATACCAATCAGACCAAAGGCAGGCATAAATATCCTAGCCCCAAAACCTGCCGATCTATACATATCAAATGGATTAAATTCGCTGAAATTATTCCAGTTGTTTCCAGCTTCCGTAAATAAAAATCCATAAATCGTAGCCGCCTGCCCGGTAGTTACAGGATATCGTAATTCCATGCCTACTTTGTTAAAAGCAATTCCCCCTTCAATGGCGTTTGTTTCTAAATTGTCAAACGGTGGATTCAGGGAATTATTTTCGTAGCCTCTCAAACCAATGATATCCGTACCCAAAAGAAACCCTTGCTGACCTGCCAGCCCGTCTCCACCAAGCACAAAACGCTCAAACGGACCTACACCGGCGTTTTTGGAAAACGAGCCGATAAACCCAAAGTGTGCCTTAGTCTCGAGAACCAATTTGCCTGCAATAGCGGTATAGAACTTGGCATCAAACATCCACTTATGATACTCTATCCATCTGTATCTTCTGGCATTTTGAATATTCCTTAGTTCCGCATCTACTAAATCATTTTTTCGTGAGCCGTCCTCTAATTGAGGTGAGGTTGCTTCAACATTGCTCACCGCTAACTCCCGATCACCGGTTTCTATCCAAAAGTTATCGTCTCGGAAAGCGGTGTAGGGTGGAGTAATAGCCAGGTTTAGAGAAAGCGTAGATCCGGAGGTAGGATACATCGGATTATCAATGCTAAATCGACTTAGCGTGGTATTAAAAGTTATACTATTTGCATTTCCATCAGAAAAACCTAACCCGCGAGTGCCAAAGTTATCTAACTCGTACACCAAGTAAGAAATTGAATTATTAAGTGTGAAGTAATTATCGGGCCATTCTAGCTGCCGTCCTAGTCCTAATGTTACCCCGCGAACACCAAGGCGAGCGTTGAAATCGTCGAAACGAGTCCCGGTAAACACGGCATCGCCAAATTCATTGATCTCTTGGACCCTCTGTCGTTGTACAGAATAGTTAAAACTGATCGTGAACGAATTGGGCTTTTTCCCGCCTAGCCAGGGTTCTGTAAACGAAAACGAATAATTCTGAAACTGTCGCCCATTCGCTTGGGCTCTCAAAGAAAGGCGTTGCCCGTCTCCCGTGGGAATAGGGTTAAATTTTCCTTTTAACATATTTCTCACCGAGAAATTGTTTAAGGTTAATCCCAGCGTACCTACAAACCCAAAGGCTCCGCCCCATCCACCAGACAATTCAATTTGATCATTAGAGCGTTCTACCACCTTCCATTCGATGTCTACCGTACCATCAGCAGGATTGGGGAGCGGAGTAGGAGAAATCTGCTCGGGATCAAAAAATCCAATCTGCGACAGGCGTTGCGTGGTTCTTATTATATCACTTCTGCTAAACTTCTGTCCTGGAACGGTTCTAAGTTCTCTGCGTATGACATGGTCGCGGGTTTTATCATTGCCTGCTATGATCACGTTCTTAATGGTAGCCTGCTCCCCCTCATAAATTCGCATCTCTACATCAATAGAATCACCTTCTACTGCCACTTCCACCGGACTAACCCTAAAAAATAGATATCCATCATCCATGTAGAGCCCGCTAATGTCCGGCCCTTTCGGATTGAACGTGAGCTTTTGATCTATCAGTTCCTTGTTGTAAACATCTCCCTTTTCTATAGCAAGTATTCTATTTAAGGTTTCATCCTTATGAATAAAATTACCTGTCCAAATGATATTTCTGAAGTAATACTTACGACCCTCATCGATCTTAAGATTGATATTGATCTTGTCGTCGCCGGCAGTATAAATAGTATCTTGTACAATTGCGGCATCTCGGTACCCTTTAGAATTATAAAAAGCTATGATAGCTTGTTTATCATCCTCGTAGTCGGATTTGATAAACTTGGAGCCCTTAAAAAAATTGAGCTTAATGTTATCATTGACGAATTCCTTGAGCTCACCTCCACTCATATTGTATGTAGAATCAAAGAAACTGATCGTATTCTTCGGTTTTGATGCACCTATAATCAATTCGGCAAATCGCTTTACGAGCGATATTCTAACGTGCTCATTGGTTGATTTCATCTTCTTTTTAAGACGATTATCAGCAAACTCATTATTGCCCTCAAAAATTATTTTATTGATTTTTACCTTCGAATTGGACTTGACTACAATTCTAAGTTTCACTCCATCTGTATTGACCGTATCCTTGGACTGAATGACATTCACATCTGCATTCAGATAGCCTTTTTGTATGTAATGATTTTTAACTGTGACTTGTGTGTTTCTAAGAATAGCATCCGATAGTATTCTACCTCTGATAAGATTCAGGTCTTCGCGAATCTGGGATTCCCAAGACTTTCTGACCCCCTCAAAAGTAAAACCCGTTAAACGAGGTCTTTCAGAAAGACCTATTTTCAAATAGATCTGATCGCCTTCTATACGGTCTATGGAGATTTTGACATCTCCCACTAAACCGTGTTTCCAAAGTTTTTTTATCGCACCACTTATTTCGTCACCTGGCACCTTCACCTTATCGCCTACTTTGAGACCTGAAAGTGAAACAAGGGCGTTCTTATCCAAAACCTTTAAACCTTCCACTTCAATTCCACCTACAACATACACCTTGGGATTAGCATAATTCAGCGCACTCGTATTACTGCTGTTTCCCGAAGAATTTCGTCTCCTTCTGAATTGACTGTAGGCACTATCTACTATTAGGCAAAAAGCTAATAAAATAAGGATCTTTTTCATCAGGAATTCACTTGTTCACTAATTCTACCAAATCTTCTTTCCCTGTTCTGAAAAGCCCGAAGCGCTAACATTAAATCTTGTTTCCTAAAATCGGGCCAGTATTTCTCTGTTATAAAAATTTCCGTGTAAGCTAACTGCCAAAGAAGAAAGTTACTAATCCTCATTTCGCCGCTCGTTCTTATCAACAACTCCGGATCAGGCATATTATGGGTTTGTAAATACTTACTCACTAAATCTTGACCGATATCCGATTCAGAGATACCTCCGATTTTTATATCTTTCACAATGCCTTTCACCGCCTCGGTGATCTCCCACCTACCACTGTAACTCAAAGCTAATACGAGCGTTAGCCCCGTATTGTTTTTGGTCATTTCAATGGCATCCTGAAGCTCACTTTGACAGTCAGAAGGGAGACTCTCAAAAGATCCAATTGTTGCCAACTTCACATTGTTGCTCAGTAAGGTTTTCAGCTCCTTGCGGATGGTAAGAACAAGCAACTGCATTAATCCGCTTACCTCCTCCATGGGCCTGCTCCAGTTCTCAGTTGAAAAAGCATATAGCGTTAAAAATTCAACTCCCAGTTCAGCACATCCCTCCGTAACATCTCTTACTGCTTTTATAGCGTTTTTATGACCAAAAATTCTAGCAGCACCCTTTTTCTTAGCCCAGCGACCGTTACCATCCATTATAATGGCAATATGACGAGGTGTAGTGTTAAGATCGCTATTTTCTATTCCATGAGACACAAGTTTGCAAAATTAGCTCTTTTAGTAGAAAATATTCAAAATCAAAGGTTTTTTAACGCTTTTAACTTTCATAACAGACTGCCGGTAATTTAAACTATTTCCCATCATACAAGCAGACAAGGCTACCTAGCGAGCAAGGTTTATGCAAGCTTGGATGCACCGGTCGGACTGGGATGAGCATATCAAAACTTCGTACATTAGCCACAAAAAAGCGTTACGTTCAACCGCAAAATCAACATGTGTTTTAACGGTTTCTATAATTGCGTTTATAAGGGCTATTCGGACATGGAATCGTGTAAAAAGAATAAGTCAATGACAGCCCTAAATGATAGTAAGCATCATTATCAAACCTATTTCCAGTTTGAAAATTCTTAACCACGACGTCTCCGTCACTCAAATTATCTAAATAATCAAAAAAGGTCTTACGTGCGCCAAATTCCACCCCTAAATACCATTTAGGATTTAAAATATACTTAATGCCGAACCCGAAAGGGATCGAAGGTTGGATATTGCTATATTCAGCCGGTTTATCTGCTTCACCCGAGATCCCAAAAATTGCCAAGCCTCCAAAAAAATAAGGGGTCCACCTGATCAAGGTATGTTCTTGCCTCCATTTTAAAAAATGATATTCAAATCCCGCAGAAGCTTCCAGTAGAAATATGCTAAATGAAGCTCCCCTCTGATCGGCAAAGGGATCAATGGTGGTTTGGGAATCACTGCCTGCCAATCGGCCTCCGGTAAGGCTTACCCTGAAACTAACCGCTTCGCTAATATTATTCCGAAAAAAAACAGTTCCAGCAGGATTTATGGAATTTAAACCAATACCTCTCACCAACTCTCCTGAATACCTGAACCCACCTACTCCAAAGCCTATCTCTGTTTCTTGTCCAAAAAGAAACGACGAATTAAAAAACAGAAAGGTAAAAACGAAAACGGGAAAGCTGTAGAATGGCTTTCCCTTAAAATCACGCTTTTTATCACTCATATCACCTAAACTTCGCTCTTCTGAAAGTTGCCCCTATTATATAGGCAAGCTTAATAGAGGAAACGAAGTAAACATCATTATCGTCTGAATTACCTCGATTATTACTGAAACCTTCAGATCCATAACCATTGTAAAACTCTTGGGAAGGGTCTAATGTCGTGATCGAGTTGATGAGATCAAAATCCCTTTCGGTAGAACTTTCGGCGGCAGTTCGCTCGAACGACCTGTCAGCCAACTCTCGTGCTAGACCTTCTGATAATAAAGATCTGTCCACGTAATTAGCACTTACATCATCTAAATAATCAGTAAACGTATATCTCACCCCAAATTCTGCGCTAATATCGAAAACCTGATTTAATCTGTAGCGAAAACCAATGCCCACGGGAATAGCCAACTGAATCAAACTATACGGTTCAATACCGGCGTTAACAGCATCATCTGGCAAATCAGAATACTGGCCCTCGGTGCCTAATGGTTCCAGATCCACCCATGAACCGGCTTCAGGAAGTGTACTGTCGTCGTTGACAAAAGCTTGTGGGTTATGATGAAAAACGGCGAGGCCGGCGTAAACATAGGGCGTGAATTGCAAACGGCTAATGTAGGAGCCTTCATTCTTAAACAGATCAAAGGCAGCAGTTACGGCTAGCTCTTTGATCCGATTTCTAAATTGCAAATTTCTTACGTATCGGAATCGGGCTTCGCTATCGTTAGGATCAGCAGATTCAAAGTCATCCCCTCTGATGGTGCCCCAGGTAAAAGATCCTCGCAGAGCATATCTAGGACCAAATCTATGCCCAAACATAACCCCAACCCCAGGACGTGTAAAAGAAATATCAGTGCTGGCAAACTTATCCAGTGGTGCTAGATCTCCGAAGTAATTAAAGGCATTGACCGTAAGCGCGACCCAATTGTATTTCTTATCCGTCGAAAATGCATTCTTTTGGCCTCTAAAATTTCGTATTCGTTTATTATTCTGCCTAATTCTTCGCTTACTCAATTGTCCATAAGCATCCGCCATGGTGAGTAGAAAACAAATTAGAAAGAAAGGCGCAACAAGTCTTTTCATTGAAATACTATAAACAACCAAGGTACTATTAAATACTTACAAGATGGCAAAAATAATCATTAATTGAATAACCAAAAACTCAATTTCTTACATCGAGCCCCCAATTCAACTTTTGTCGAAGTGTTTTGAAATAGTTATGTTCCGATAGCTTAACTAAACGTACCTTAAAGTCTTCTTTTCGCACCGAAAGTGAAGTAGATGCATCGACCGTTTCAAATCTTGAATCCAGGGAAATCAAAAAGTTCTTACTTCTCCCTTCGATC
>JBCCIX010000264.1:0-6154 GCA_039028075.1 Bacteroidota bacterium
ATTTCTTTCCTTCATCCACACTAAAAAAAGCTTCTCCAGGCGCACCCATCATCTTTTTCATACCCATTTTTATGATCGGCTTCATGAATTTCATCATCGCAGAACCTTGGGTAATCATCGCAATTCCAATGCAGTACGCACAAATTCTAGATTTCGCCTCTCGCGTCCATTGTACGGATCGCTTGTGTGCATCCTTCTCCCTCTTTGTGGATTTAAATTCCTTATCTGTCATCTGTGTATTGTAGATCATCCCGTAAGGTTCTTCTCTCCTTTCTGTTTCTTCCAGAAATTTCTCCATCGCTGCGATGTACTCCTCTATTTCTGGAAGGGTAATCAATCCATCCACATCAATCCGCACCATTGGCCATTCTGCAAGGCGTATTCTTACCATCTTCGTTTGATCTAGAATTTTCCAGTTAGCGTCACGCCATAGGTCTGAGGCAGTCCAAATACGGCAGCATTGAAGCCACCCGCACCAAAACCATACGAGTAGTATGCTTCATCAAGTAGGTTTTTGCCCCAAAAGAAGATATCCAGGTTCTTTGAAGTGACACCTAATCGAGCATTTAGCAATCCATAGTCCTCCTGTATGGTTGAATTATCGACTCCCCAGAATATTTCGCTTTGACGGAGGTAGTCAGCAGATGCTTCCACATTCAGCTTTTCAGATAAAGGTAAAATATAGTTGACATTCACATTCCCGCTAAACGCCGGTGAAACGGGCAATTCATTCCCTGACTCATCAATTTCAATCGGTTGGAAAGTAGCAAAGTCGATACCGTTCACGGTGTAGTCCAGTATCTCGGTATTCAGATAACCTACATTTAAATTAACAGATAATCCTTTGGTGAGCACTGCCTGCGTCTCTAACTCAATACCAAAGCTTCGTGATTCACCAATGTTTTCTGTACCAGACTCCAGTGTCTGCGTATCGATCACAGTAAAAATCTGTTGATTGGTATAGTTGATCCAGAAACTTGTCAGATTAAGCTTGAGTCTGTCTTGCAAAAGTGTGGTCTTCAAGCCCAGTTCGTAATTCCAGGTTGATTCAGGATCAAATGGAGCATCCTCTGCATTGGTCACAAATGTATTGACGCCACCAGGACGGTAACCACGTGCAACATTGGCAAACAGAAAGACATTAGAATTGAGTTGATAGCCCAAGGCAACTTTTGGCGAAACAGCTGTGAAATCAGCCTTTTCGCTAAAGCTATCCGTCATGCCAGCGGTATTTCTTACTACTTCTGCATCTACTTCTTCATAATCAAATCGAATACCAGCCGTCAAACTAAGCTGGTCAGTAAAAGCATAACTCGCTTGCCCAAATACAGCCAATCCACGGTTTACATCTTCCACATCTTCAAGGGTAGTCGTAGTAGACGTCACTTGAAATTGTTCGTCAAGCTCTGCCTGTGTATCCGTCTGGTTGGCGGTCTCTTCGGTGCGAAACAAGAATATCCCAGCTGTCCAATTTAGTGGTCCTGTAGTGTTAGAGGAAAGTCGAAATTCCTGTGTGAAGTTCAATAATGCTATATCTGTCTCCACCAACCACTGTGGTAATGGACTGAAATCAAAATCATCTCGTCGAAAACGATCCGTAAATTGAAAAGCGGTTACAGAAGTAAGTTGAAGGCTGCTAAGATCATAGGTGGTATTTAGCGCCAGGTTATGAGTGGTTGCCTCTTTAACAATATCCTCATTGTAAGAGATGCTATAAGGATTATCTTCCAGGATACTTTGGAAAGTGACACCAAAATCAGGAAATGCCAGCACCTGTGCAAAAGCATCGGATTCACGAAATTGTATGTTGTAATTCAACCCAAAAGAAAGCTGATCCGATGCGTAGTATTTCAGTCTTAAGTTTCCTTCTGAGGAGAGTAGATTTTGCACATCCCTCTCTGTAGCTTCATTTTCCACAAACCCATCACGTTTATCAAAGTTACCACTAAGTCGCAGGAAGAGTTTTTCCTTAGCTAATGGCAAAGTGAGTCCTACCCCATATTGCTGCGAGCCTAAATTTCCCCAGCCCACGGTGGCAAACCCGGTTCTACGTGGACCAGGCTTTTTAGTCGTGACTTTTATCACCCCTGCTAAGGCGTTTCGACCATAGAGTGTGCCCTGAGGACCTCTTAGCACCTCGATCTGATCTACATCGTTAACACTGATCGGAAAAGCAAACGTGTTAAAATAGGGAACATCATCTAGATAAAGACCAACTACCGGTGAGCTATCGATGGTAGAAATACCTCTGCTGGAAAAAAGCGTAAATGACCCGTCACCGCCATCGTCATAGGAGTGGAAATTTGGGGCAATACTGTTGAGTTCATTAATCTGCTTCACTTGTAGCTGCTCTATTTGTTTTGCGTTTACTGCGGCGATTGAGCTGGGTGTAGATTGTATGTTTTCTAATCGCCGATTGGCGGTAACAACTACTTCACTCAACTGTGAAGGAACCTGGAAAAGCTGGATATCAAGCTCCGCATTCTGATCAATTATTTCAACTAATTGGTTTCGTGTTTCAAATCCAACATACGAAAAGGCTAAGTAGTAAGATCCCGGTTTCAAATCAACAATCGCATAGTTTCCATTACTATTAGAAACAGTTCCCTTGTTGCGCTCTAGTAGCTGAACCGCGACTCCAGACAAAAAATCTGTATTTGAAGACTGGATTTTACCCGTAATCTGGTATTGGGCGACTAATGGAAAGATTAATAGTAAGAAAAAGAATTGAGTGAATATTCTTGAATACATAATAAAGCATGTTAAGTTTAGTATTTAGAAACATGAACAAACATAGGTGTGGGAAAAGGTGGCTTATCAACGAGACAGGGAATATAATCCACGTGAGAGGGAACCTAATTTTGTCGCTGCATTCTGTCATTGGGTCTACTTCTATTGGTGCGTCTATTGGGGGAGCTTGTATTGGTTAATGAGTTGGGTGTTGATCTTGGGGAAATACCTGAAGAGGTATTGACCAAATTACAAAATCAGGACTATACCAAGGATCAGATCCAATTCCCTGATAAACTGGCATCGGATAATGAATATGAACAACGATTCCGAAAAATAGATGCCGATACTCCGGCTCGTTTTAATACAGAGTAAGAGACGTTTACATGGGGCATCAGGTTCTGCGGGCAAGATTGCCGTATTTGCTGTTCGAGTAGATACGTACCCAGCGGCAAAAAGGCATAAGGTCTTTTACGTGGGGACAAATGACCCTGACGTATTGTGGCAGCTTCGTCGTGATATACTGTCAAAGTTCAAGCATCTACCCACTACCGGAGATTATCTGCATTGTGCTTGCTACGACGCTACCAAAAAATATAGCAAAGACAACTTTATCGTCATCCATAAATTAGGCACCGACTATATCCCCAAATTATTTGCACTTAAACGAAAAGTTGATCTAATAGCAGGTAAATTCAAATTTCTCCCCAGCAAGTTCTCCGATTAGGCTGATGCAGTTTTTAAGCAAACTCTGGCCTAATCATCTGCCTCGACGGATGGGAGAATATCGTGAATTATACGAGCACTATTGGATCATTGAAACAACTGATGAGGCAATCGATGAAACCAGAGCATATTTCAACGAATTTTTCGCTAAAAACGAGGGCGATTTTTTTGAATGTACCGATAAGGAAGAAGATAAGGCACTTTTACATCGATTTGTGGCCGGAAGTGCAATTGGTCGTTATCATGCAATTCATCAAAAAAAAGTGAGTCCTATGATGTCCATAGGTGCCGCATTTCCTCGAAACGAAAAAGATTGGTTTGAAAAGTTACCTCCGGAGATCGATGATTTACTAGAAGTCAAGCTTCATTACGGACATTTATTTTGTCATGTGTTCCATCAAAACTACATCGTCAAAAAAGGGGTAGATGCGAAAGCGTTGAAGAAGAAGCTGCTAAAAACATTTGACGCCAGAGGCGCTGAATACCCGGCAGAACACAATGTGGGACATGAATACGCTGCTAAACCTACCCTAGAAAAGTTTTACCGAAGATTAGATCCCACGAACGCTTTCAATCCGGGAATCGGGTTTATAAGCAAGCTAAAACATTGGGAATAGGAAGTTAAGAGGCAGTTTCATAGTAAATGAAATACCTCTTTCTTGTTTAAATCTTAATTTCTCCTTTCAAATACGTAATTGCATTTCCGGCAATCAGCACCCGCTTCCCAAGATCGATGCATTTCAGGTGGCCTTTCCGACTGGACAGTTGACCTGCTTTCATTTCATTCCTTCCAAGTTTCTCCGACCAGTAAAGGATTAGAGAAACAATGCGCTGATCCAGTCATCGGATCTTCAAAGACAGATGCTCCGGGTAGAAAAAAGCGAGAAACAAAATCGACATGATCTCCTTTTAGGGTACAGATAATTCCTTCTTTGTCAAAATCTCCGGGATCCAAACGGTTGGAGTTTACTTTCAGCCTACTTACCTTCGATTTGGATTCATAGATGAACATATAATCTCTGGACTTCAAAACCTCCTCAGGCTACGTATTGAAAGCCTCCGGACGCGCCATGTCCATCCCGTAAGGCACAGGTTTTCCCGAAGGAAAGTCCAGCAGCAACAACCCGTCTTCTTTGGCTACTTCCAACGTTCCACTCATGGAATGAAAAATGAGCCTATCTCCGGCATACCCAAAGTGATGAAATATCACATGCACTGTCGCTAATATGGCGTGACCGCATAAGTCCACCTCAAACTCAGGGGTGAACCACCTCAATTGGAAATGATGGCCTTTCTTTTGAAATAAGGCGGTTTCCGTCAGATTATTCTCAATGGCAATCTTTTGCAACACACCGTCAGCTGGCCATTCATTTTCAATGGGAACCACCGCTCGCGGGGTCTTCTCCAAAGAGTTGATCAGTGAAGGCGTCGACCTGGTAAATGGAAAGTATCATCATCGATAAAATTTTACGTAATTTAAATGGTTGAGCACTTTTCTTTTCTGTGTCACAAAACACATAGTTAATATACGAGTGGCAACGTATATTAAAATTTGAAGGGTCCGTTGCTCCTTTAAATCGTGTGTTCGAAAATGTGTTATAAGTTGATAGAAGTGTCCACTAGCGATCAAATAACCAAGGACGAATGGAAGACGTTTTTTAAGCATGCGATTACTCCTTTGGTTACTATTGTTAATTTTTTGCTGGCCTCTGGCTTTGGCCATCCTTTTTCTCTATCCAATCCTCTGGTTGATCCTGCTGCCTTTTCGAGTGCTGGGCTTTGCAGTGGAAGGCATACTTCAGCTTATCAAGGCCTTGTTTTTGTTGCCTGCCAGGGTTTTGAGGTAGAGTAGATATAAGAATCCTTTGAAAAACCCGCCTTTTGGCCCAACCCTTCGTTACTCAAAATTTCAAAAGCCTCATTTACGCCCTGTAAACTACGTTTTTGAAATTCTGAAGCCTTGATTTGAACCAAAAATCCAGTTTTGCAAAGGATGCTATAAGAAGAATTATATAACAAAGCTGTTGTTTTATTACTGCTGTTATGTTATTGATCTATTCTGATTACATAATGATGCGCGCGGCTATCGATTAGGTTAACCGTGGCGGCGGACCATCTGGCATCAAGGCCAGCAAGTATTGACGTGCAGTGCATCTGAGTTTTGATTTCTATTACCTGAAAATACTTATCTCTTACAAAGACATCTATCCAATAGACTGTAGCAAAACGGATAAAATAAAGACCTTCCTTGTTATAAAATTTATATTTTCTGCTCACTTATCAAAGATACCATAGGATAAGACACGAGCTATAAGGTCGAGTAGGAACGGGGAATTTCATCCTGGCCGGGCGCCCCCACCCCTCTCACAGAACCGTACGTGACAGTCTCCCGTCATACGGCTCCTCAAGTTCATGCAACCCTTTCAGGTTACGGGTCGCTGTATAGCTCCCTCCCGTTTGCACGGTTGGCTATGTGATTCCTGAACTTGTCAGTCCCTTCGCTCCAGCATCATTACAACGCCTTCTTCACTAATACGGACTGATCCGCCACCCGATGTAGCTTGGGTAATCGGGTGGCGGATCAGTCCGTATTAGTGAAGAAGGCGTTGTAATGATGCTGGAGCGAAGGGACTGACAAGTTCAGGAATCACATAGCCAACCGTGCAAACGGGAGGGAGCTATACAGCGACCCGTAACC
>JBCCIX010000265.1:0-6150 GCA_039028075.1 Bacteroidota bacterium
GCAGGTTCAGATCGTATCACCGTCACCTGGAATAGTAACACTGCCCCTGACGCAGCAGGGTATTATGTTTACCGCTCCAAAAGAATGCGCGAAGGCTACAAGAAGATTAATCAAAAACCATTAGATCTACTGACCACATTTTTCATAGACAGTACTGCCCGTGAAGGCCAAGGATATTCTTACAAAGTATCGGCGGTCGATAAAAGCGGAAACGAAAGTGCTTTGAGCTTAGCTGCTAAAGCCATGATCGAAGATAACATCGCCCCTGATCCGGTGGCTAATGTTAACGCCTCTTATGATCAAGACCAGGTTGTGGTTAGTTGGAACCCGATCAGTCAACCACAGGGTTTTCGAAGCTATATCATCTCAAGAAAACAACTCGGTAATGGCACAGCTAGTTACACACGGTTAAATAACGATGACCTACGTAAAAACTCCTGGACGGATTATGGCCAGTCCGGTAAAGGTTTTCTTGAAGGTGCCCGATATGAGTATCGTATTTTAGTAGTAGATAGCGCACAAAATTTCAGTGATCCTACTGTTGTACAACTCCAAATTCCCGATGTAACGCCACCCGAGGCACCCGCCAGTTTACAAGCGATCAATGAAAATGGGGCATGGGTGAACTTAAGATGGAATGGAAGCCAATCCGCCGATACAGAACGGTATAGAATATATCGTAAATCAAACAATGAGCCTGTCTTATTATCTGCGTTGCCTTCTACAATTCGAAATTACAGGGATACCAGCGCGATAAAAGGCAACAGCTACACCTATCTTGTTACGGCTATCGACTCATTAAATAATGAAAGCCAACCTGTTTATTCTGACACAATTGCAGTGAGGGATTTTGATCCACCGAGATCCGTAAGAAACGTACGTATTTCATTATCCGATCAAAGAATTAGCTGGGAGCCGGTTGTTGCTTTTGACCTGGCCGGCTATCACATCTACGAGGCTGATATTCCTACGGGGGAATTCCTTCAAATTAACGAAGTAGTAGTAGAGGAAACGCGGTATCTCACTGATAGGCTCCAACCGGGTAAATGGTATCGCGTACAATCCGTAGATATTTCGGGAAATCAAAGTAAACCTAGTGAACCTCAGCAGGCCAAGTAAATGAAGTTCTTCAAGCTCATAGCGATTGTATGGATTTCAGCCTCCGTATTTGTACTTCAAGCGCAAGTAGATGGCCGGTATTATCTTAATCAAGGTTTGAAACTTTACAATGCGAAGAACTACGATGAAGCGATAAATTCATTAAGACGATCGCTTTCCGTGGATTCTAGTCAAAGGAAGGCTTATCATCTATTGGCATATAGTTATCTGCAACTCAAAAATTGGACAGAAGCGCAACGTTTTGCAGAGCTTGGGCTTATGAGATATGATCAGGACGCTCGTTTGTATTGGTTACTTGGCGAGTCGCAACTTCAGCAAAGCAATTTTAAAGATGCTTTAAGCAGCTATTTACGTGTGGAGAAAGAAGCTGGCGAAACAGCGCCAAAAAAAAATACGGATCTGAAAAAACGCCTCGGCCAATGCTACAGCCACTTGGGAACTCAAGCTATGGAGGCGGAAGAAAAAACAAAAGCCATACTATACTTCAAAAAAGCGAACCAATATTTGAAAAATGATGCCTTCACGTACGTAAACCTTACTTTAGCGTACGGGCGGGCTAATGAATGGAGGGAAAGTCTGAACACAGCAGAAAGCGGGCTGCGGTTGTTCCCAAAAAACATAGCGCTGACTCAAGCTAAGGCCACGGCACAATATCAAATAGAGGACTACGAAAACCTGCTTGACTCATTTAAGAAACTACATCTTCTTCAACCCGAGGACCTCAAGGTAGCCATTACGTATGGCGAATTACTCATGTCCAGGCAACAGTACGTGAGTGCCGCCGAACATTACAATAAGCTTCTGACCGACTATCCCAAAGAGAAAAGCATATACGAATCACTCATTCATATCCATGAGTCCAAACTGTATTATGAGGGTAAGGTAGAAGTATTGAACAAAATGCTCAATCATTTTGAAAAAGTAAACATCTATGAGCGAATCACCGAGACCTACGAAATTATCGAAAATTGGTCGGCTGCCAGGGCCTACTACGATACCTTGACCGTACTGGCTCCAGAGAAAACCTCTTCTTACCAGTTAAAAATAGCCAGCCATTACGTGGAGGAAGACAGCCTCTCCCAAGCCATCATGATTTTGAGGTCGTTAGCCCAAAAATTTCCAAACGATGATGAGATCCTTAACGAACTTGGCCTTGCACAAGAAAAAGCAGGTGTATGGAGCGAGGCATTGAGATCTTATCAGCGTCTACTTGAGATAAAAGCAACCTCAGAAGTTATAACCCGACTTGGCACAGCCTACCGTAAAACGCACCATGATGCTGAAGCTATTCATAATTACCGTAGGGCTTTGGCGAAGGAAAAGAACGCAGAAGCCATGCTAGGACTTTCGATGTTAATCAAAAGTTCGCAACGTGATAGCTCCATAAACTTAGCACTTGATGCATTTCAACTATGCTTTGAGAAGTTGAGGGAACTCGAAGATCAATTAAATAATCGATTGAATGGCGATAAAAGCCTTAATTCCCTCATTTCGAATAAAGAGCTTCTTACTGAAATTAAGGCCGTTGAACAGAGAGCAACTGAAAGCTTTTATCATCTATCGTCCTATCCGGCCCGCCAAGTAGCCCCCCTACTACTAGCACTTACACAAACTTTTCCACTATCAGCACGCATTCATTACCTGGTGGCTGAATACGAGTTTAATCGCAATAAAAAAAAGGAATCAGAAGCCCTGTTATCTCGTTCTATCCGGCTAGATCCAAACCGTGAAGAGGCGCATAAGCTACTAGGTAGTTTATACATTGATCAGGGCGATGAGCACAATGCTATTCTTTCTTTCGAGCGCTGCTTAGCGCTGAATAACCAGCAGCATGAGTTGTACGGATATCTAATCCATTTATATGAAAACACAGGAAGGCTTGACTTGCTTTGTCGGAAATGGTTGATCCATTACAATGCTTCTCAGGAAAAAGAAACGATAAAACCACACCTTATTGAAGCACTGCACAAAGCAGGACGCTATGAAGAGGCTCAACAAATCATTCAAGGAAGCTGATATGAGAAAAGTATTACTGTATCTACCCTTAATTTTAATGGCCAATCTACTAGGAGCCCAAAACCTGGAAAATCTAGATCAGCTGGGTCGTCAAAAGTTTTTTGATCTCAGAGGTTCAATTTCAATTTCCACTAATTATTATTTTTCCTCCCGTGATTTTAATCAACAAAACCCTTTTCGGTACGTGTTAAGTGGAAATCCAATTTTATCGATTTACGGTTTCGATGTTCCTCTCAGCTTTACCTTTGCTAATGCCAACTTCAGCGCGACGGGTCCTACTAACTTCCAGCGCATTGGCATCAGCCCTTACTACAAGTGGATACGTTTGCACGCTGGCTACCGCAATCTTTCTTTTTCACCTTATACCCTCAATAATCATGTTTTTTTTGGTGGCGGCGTTGAGCTAACTCCTGGAAAATGGAGGATTGGTGTCATGTACGGAAGATTTAACGAGGCAATTCGAGAAGACACCACCCAGCAAAGCCTGCCTCCTTCGTACCGGAGAACCGGCTACGCTTTTAAACTGGGATATGGAACAAATGATAATCTGGTGGAGATAAGTATACTCAAAGCCAAGGACGATCCGGGCTCTATACCTGCCCCGTTAAATGCCGATATTACACCCGGAGAAAATTTGGCGGTAGGATTTACTACACGTCAAGCGTTCTTAGGAAAGTTCGTTTGGGAATTTCAAGGTGGTGTAAGTGCTTTTACAGAAGATATTACCGCCAGTACGCTGGAATCCTCCGAAGTAGATGTTCCCCGAGTATTGACCGATATTTTTGAACCAAGGGTTTCATCCCGGGTTAACTTTGCCGGTCACACCAGTATCACCTACCGGGAACGAAACTACTCCATTAAAGCAGAATACATGAGGATAGATCCCGAATATGAGACGATGGGTAGTTACTACTTCGATAATGATCTTGAGCGTTATACCCTCACGCCGTCTGCCGCCTTACTAAAAGGTAAACTGAATGTCAACGCCAGTATTGGTCTTCAAAGAGATAATCTACTTAACAACAAATCAGCCACCACCAATAGAACTATTGGATCAGCTAATGTTCAAATTGTGCCCGGGCCTCAATTTTCTGTCAATGCTCAGTATTCAAACTACGCCACCCAACAAGAGAACGGACTGATAAATTTGAATGATACCATTCGTATTTTTCAGGTTAACCATAATATCAATATTACCCCCTCTTACATTATTAGCAGCGACCAGTTGTACCATAGCTTTGTATTATCTGCCGGAAGCCAGATTCTCGTGGATCGAAATATCTTCACTAGCGCATTTAGCGAATCCACAACCAATAATTTTAATTTCAACTACAGACTTAAAAATAGCCGTGTAGACTACGGGTTTTCTGCGGGCCTCAACTACTTAACCCTAGAGGCTGCTCAATCAGATATCACACGTTACGGAATTTCGTTGGGGGCAGAAAAATCCCTATTCGAAAGAAAAATGACCCTCCAACTCAACGGAATGTATAACCTGTCTCAACTAAATGGTAGCTCAGATGGGTCAGTCATCAATGGGAATATAGACATAAGATATACGCCGCATCCTGCCCATAGCTTTTCTATGCGCTGCCAGGCTATCTTAAATCGCACTACCGCAGGGTTTGATGATTATATGCTAAGTGCGAATTATAGCTTTATGTTGTTGTAGAATGTTCAGACTTTTCAGACTTCCGAAGTTTCGAAAACTTCGGAAGTCTTTTTTAGCCCTGAAGTCAGTTGGAATCTCAACCGGTTCGTAAGTCTTCAGCGCCTCCAAGGTTTAACTTTGACGGGATTTCCGTCGTAGATAAACGAACAGACACCGACTCTCCAACAAAAAAATTTCACCTCTATGTTTACAACTTTTTGTTTTAAGGTATTGAGCCTAACTAATACCACAAACAATGATCCCAAGCATGTTTTCACTCCGAATAGTACTAACCGCTACCTTAATCAGTGTAAGTCTGAGTTTTAGCATTGGCCAGACGGTAAGGATAGCAGATAACAACTTCAACGCCCCTACCGGTCCTAATATCTTCCCAACCTTGCAAGAAGCTGTAGATGCGGCTGATCCCGGCGATATTATTTATGTACAGCCGAGCCCTACTCAATATGGTAATCTCACCACTGATAAACCCTTAATAATAAAAGGAATTGGGTTTAATCTGGATAAGGATATTCCACACCAATCCTCCGTTTCGGGTATAACGCTAACCAATAATGTAGATAACACAGCAAATGCATCAGGAACAGAAATAGAAGGGCTTACTACTACGAATCTAGTGTTAGGCCTATCAACTACTACGACATATTCACTAGACAATGTGGTAATAAAAAACAGCTTAATTACTAGCGGCCTCTCCGCGCGTGTAACTGTGAATAATTTGCTGATCAATGACTGTCAAACCGGCTTCCTTCAATTCAACCAGCCTGTTCTAAATTCAGAAATCAGAAACAACTTGCTTGGGGGAAGTGGTATTTTTCTTTTTGGAACCAGCAACAGTTTGATTGTTACTAATAATATTATCTACGCCTCTATAAGTAAAAGCTCTGAGGGGGATAATGTTATCATCCAGCACAATAACTTCATTGGGAGCAGACCTAGTACAAATGCATTTGGTAATCTAATAGATGCCATTGTAGCCAATAACATATTTTACGGAAGAACGCCAAGCAGGTCGGCCTCAGGAGGTTCTACCTCCGCCTCATTTCAGCGCAACATTTTTACAAATAACCTCTCTTTCGAAACAGGCAATGACGAGTTACCTCCTGCAGGTGGAGGTGTAGGTAACAGTGGTGATGGAAACATTGTAGGTAGCAGTCCTATGTTTACGAACGTTCCCATTATAAATACTTGGAGTGCAGATTACAACTTTACGCTTCAAGCCGGGAGTCCGGTGTTCAACGCCGCCAGTGACGGCTCAGACATCGGCATAACCGGAGGTCCGTATTCCTGGACAGAAAGTAACTTTTCCTTAAATACTACTTCCATTCCTACCATCCAGACCTTTA
>JBCCIX010000266.1:0-6140 GCA_039028075.1 Bacteroidota bacterium
AACCGCAAGATAGCTTGTGGCAATTCGCCTGGAGAAGACAATGGAGAAAAACACAAGAGCTACATATACGAAGAGATTTGGCACGGTAAACATGAGCCACCCGTGAAACAATTGCCCCCAAGGTTGAGGGCCAAATTGATTAGCCTCACCAATGCCGGAAAAAGGCAGCAAAAAGTGCCCCAGAATTAAGCCCGTACTGATGATGACGAGATACAAAAAAGCCGCCAAGAAACGTCCTACAAAAAATGCTTTTTCATTGATGGGCATGGCGTAGGTCCACTCAGATGAATTGTACTGGATGTCCTTGTACAATACACCTCCGGTAGAGATCGCGATGATGATGATCATCAGCATACCCATTGCCGCATAGTTCCGATAAATGATGCTGGGAGCATTCATCAGCACATTTTCATTGGCAAAATATTCGAACCCGCCTTTGGTGTACCAAATGGCCTGGAATACCAGCATCAAGAAGAAGATGATCGTAACCCAGCTGAACAGGCGTTGCTTGAGCTCGCTCTTGACGATGGAAAGAATCGTTTTCATGTTAGTGCTCACTCAATATTTTGAAATAGGCATCCTCCAGAGTCGGTACTTTGGTATCGAATCCATTGGATGGCATTTCGTCGGAAAGAATCGTGATCATCATTCTTCCGGCGAAAAAACGTTGAGAAATCACGTTGTACTTTTCCTGGTACTTACCGATTTCATCTTTGGACACCGGCATTTCATAGAGTTTTCCCCTCAGCGCTTCTTCGATTTCATCGGGCTTACCGGTTAGTACTACTTCACCTTTACCTATAATAGCCATATCCGTGCAAAGCGTACTTACATCCTCTACGATGTGAGTCGAAAGTATCACTACTGCGTTTTCCCCTAATTCTGAAAGTAAATTGTAAAAACGGTTTCGCTCCATGGGGTCCAAACCCGCAGTAGGTTCATCCACTATGATCAAATCGGGATTGCCAACAAGCGCTTGAGCAATACCAAATCGCTGCTTCATTCCGCCGGAATAGCCGTCTAACTTTTTGTTGCGAGCGTCGTAAAGATTGACTTTTTGAAGTAGTGCCTCAACGGTATCTTTCCGCTCACCTTTCTGCACAATACCTTTCATATCCGCGATATGTGAGAGTAGTTCTTCCGCAGTAACGTTAGGATATACACCAAATTCCTGAGGTAAATATCCAAGCGTTTTTCTCAGTTTCTCGGGCTCTTTTTCTACGTCGATCCCGTTGAAATGTATCGAGCCGCTGTCAGCGTCTTGCAGTGTGGCGATGGTTCGCATCAAAGTGGATTTACCCGCGCCATTTTGGCCCAAAAGGCCAAACATTCCCTTACCTATAGTAAGGCTTACCTCTTTGAGCGCTTGCACTCCATTGGAGTAGGTTTTTGATAGGTTCTTTATGTCTAATTGCATGATTGACTGTTTAATTAGTGTGGAAAAGTTTCTTGATTGTTACGTTAATTATGGTTCAACTTCTTCGAATACATTTTTCATTTCTGCGATATCCCGTGCAGAAAGCACAGCGATTCGTTCATTCTCCAGTAGAGTTAAATACAAATCGTAAAAAGTTCCTTTTTCATCTAGGCTTTTGACCCATTTCTGTACGCTCTGATTAAATTCTTCGTGCTCTATGGAGTGACTTAACTTGTAAAGTGCGATCGTGCCCTTATTTTTTTCCAGGTATTCCATTCCATCCGCCGCTACGAGCGAAGGTTCGATATTAGGTTCAGTACCTCTTTCACGGGCATATAAACCCTGCTTTTTTGTAATCAGCCATTCGATGCCTTCCTGGCCGTATTGATCCTGAATGATTTGCATCGCCAAGGACTCAGGCAGTGCGTAACGCAGCATGTCTGCGCCTTGTACGTTGGCCACAGGCACATTTTGCATGACCCAGTGTGCAATTAAGTTTGAGGCAATCGTAAACTCCATATATACGCGATTATCGAAAGACGTGGAATCTGCAAACCAGCCCTCCTTCTCTGATACCGCGATGGTATTAGGAAAGGAGTAATGTGGCTCCTGGTAAAATGGGATTTCCACCAATCTCACTTCACTGAAAGGATAATCACCCAGTTTTGATTCTACAAAGCGGAGTGCATTCTTCAATGACTTTTTGAAGAACGGTAGGTTGTAAATGTGTTCAGGTTTGTGATAAATGTGGCATTCAACATCACTTTGACGGAAAGATTCCCGGCTGTAATTAGCAGATGCGAAGTACCATTCAAAAGGCGCAGGACGCTCTAGAGCATAAGTAGAATAATTTCTGCCGTCTTGCTCCCTTGAATCGACCAGCCTGCCCGGGCCTACAGCTAGCTGACCGGATGTAGTACTGAGTTCAATAGTTCCTTTTAACCATGTGGCATCAGGTGAATAGACATCTTCTCCAAGTGCACTTAAATCCGATATGGGTGACATTCTTGAGTCCAGCTTTTCTAATCCCCAATCGCGGCGATACCGGTTTTCCATGAGTTCTAGATCATCATTATACCCAAGGGTGGGGAGTAAGTCCTGTGCCCGAAGAAAAGATCCATTGTAAGTCAGTTCAGGCTGCTGCGTGTGTTTGTCTTGTGTAAATCCTGTATGAACTCGGAAGCCCTTGATCGCGAGTACGGCTGACGTATCTTGATCCATTTTAACTGCAAGTGCCATTATGTTCAACTCTTGATCAGTCCATACGGGTTGTAGTTCTTCCCCATTCCAGAGAATATGCCGGTACTGCGTGAAATCCGGAAAATTAAGGTAGAGCGTGTCGATGCGAGTAGTGCTGTAATTGCTAAGCTTAAGGGTAGCTTCAAAATCTGCAGATCGGTTTTCAGGGTAAAAATCCAACTTCAGGTCTACGCCACTGATCTTAGGTTGCGGAAAATCGGCTAGTTTCTTGTATAACTTTTCATAAGCAGCGTCATTTTCTTGCTTTTGTAGCTTGGATTCAAAATTTCCTCTGGCATGGACATTGTCCCCTATGAAATACTGCAAGTAAAAGAATCCAGCCAACGAAACAACAACAATGGCCTTTCCTATCCAATTTAATTGTGTTCCTCTCAAAGAGAATTTCTCCTTGAATTTATGGCTGGCTCCCCGTTTCCAGAAGTAAATCCCTAAGGCTAAAAATGCGATGGCCAAGGTGGTCCATAAAAGGAAAAACCAAGGAATGGATGTCGCCCAAATACCATAGCCATTCATTTCGGAGTAGTCATCCACGCCCGGTACCAGCATATAGATAAAGCGTAAATCTTCAATCACTTCCAGGTCAAAGCTTACCAGATTGAAAAAGTATATCCCTATGGACAGCAGGTGTGTGGCAAACCTGTGGGCGGTCAACCCGGCAATCAGACAAACCAGAGCCAACATTTGCAGGTAATTCAGCCAGCCCCAGTTGTAGCCGAGAAGTTCGGTGAGGTAAAATGAAAAATCAATTTCAGTAGAAGCTCCTTTGAATACTTGTGCAATAATTCCAAAAACGATAAACATGCATGAAATGAGGAAGGTCACTACACTCATCGCCAGGAATTTGGATAAGACACTGACCCAAACTGGAACGGGCAAGGTATCGTTTACCTGCCAAAAACCTACTACGCGATCTTTAAATAAGAGTTCACCGGTCCAGATCATCAGGATCAGCGATACCCAGGTTCCCATCGAAATACGCGTCAAGGTCATGGTAGAGGTAAGCGGGTAGCTGGCACCAATGAAAAAAGAAGAGTTCCACAATATATTGAACAGGAAGAAGACAATACTCAACACGAAAATGAGTATTCTAAAACCCGGGGTACGAACTACATTTTTGATCTCCAAGGATGCCAAACGGAAAAGCTTGGTTAAAAAGTCCGTGGACCGATAACTTACTTGTACTCTTGGAGTTGCAATTCCTAGGTTTGACCCAAAATGTGAATCTGTTTTTTCTTCGACTTGCTTCATCTTTTTGGAACTTTTACTTCCGGCGCCGAATCTCTTGAATGAGAAAGATCGGTAGGCAAGCCCCAACATGATCAGTGAAAATCCCAACCAGATACCCCTATTCAGGAAGAATAGTTTCGTGAGAGGCAAGAAAGCAACATTTCTTTGGGAAAGGGGGATCGTGTCAATGGTTATCGTGGTATACACGAATGAGGAGGGGTCCAGCAGTTGTAGAAGCTCAGTGTGCGAGGATTCCGGTCGTAGGGTTTCACAAATGAAAAATAGCAGGGTGATAAAAAAGATACTCAGGTAGCTGGAAGCATTCCGCCGGGTCAATACCAGAAATGAGATGCTAATCGCTGTATAGATGAATAAATTAGTGGCAGTTAAGACAAAAAATCCGTAGAACATTTGAACCAAAGGAGTCGGGCCAAACTTTTCAGGTGTGCCAATTCCCGAATACGGAACCAGCATCAACCCCACAAACATTCCGAATCCAAGGATGAGATTGATGGCATACGCGGACAGAAACCTTCCTATAAAGAAGGTTTTTTCGCTTATCGGTGCAGTGTAGATAAGACCGGCTGTTTTGTATTGAATATCCTTCCAAAGCACTGAACCGGTAATAAGCGCTATGAGTATGGTCATTACGATACTGCTCCCCGCAAAACTTCGGTAAAACAATGTGGAACCATTCATATAGGTGGCATCGTTAATGTAGACCTCATATGAGCCCTGAATAAACCAGATCGACTGAGCAGCCATTAAAAGGAAATACAGTAAGAATAGGGGTTGCTTTAACCGACTTGTTAATTCGTATCGTAAAATCTTTGTAATCATAATTGTTTAAGCTGTGGCCATCGTTTCATTTTTTATTTCTGTTTTAGGGGACAGAGCCTTGAAGAGCTTCATGACTACCATAAGTATCCAGACGGTGACGATTACATCAATGAGTGTGGAGCCGTAATACACCCATTCTACGCCAAAAAATCTCGGCAGCAAAAGCATTGCGGGAACGTAAAAAACCAACTGTCGGGCCAAGCCGATGATGCTTGCGTATTTCTCTTCTTTGATCGCTGGGAAGAAGGTAAGTGCCATGAATACCAGTGGCAGCATCGGCAGCACCAACATGTAGATCCTCACATTCATTAAATCCTGAGCGGAGAAAGACATATCAGGAAGCACAAGGGCCATGCTTTCGCCGGGAAAAATCATTAAAATCAGCCAGAACGGAGCTACCAGGTACATCCCCGTGCGGGTGAAAAGCCAGAAACTTTGCTTTACCCGTTCGTACTGCCCTGCCCCAAAGTTGATCCCCAATACAGGCTGCAAAGCTCGCATCAGGCCAAAAAGAGGCGTCATCAAGAAGAAGAGGAATCGATTAGCTCCCGCAAAGAACGCCAGGTCACTATCGGTTCCATTATTCACGATGGCATTGAATACCACAACGGCCTGAATAAGACTCATGATGGTCATGATGAACCCCGGGAAGCCCATTTTCATGATGGACAGAAAAACGCTCTTATTGTAACTCAATGAATTTACCTCAGAAGAGAAGGAAGCTTTTCCTCTAAGGAAATACCCATATCCTACTATGCAGTAAATAAGCATACCCACATTCGTACCCCATGCTGCTCCAGCTACCCCCAGGTCAAAAATAGCAATAAATAAGGGGGTTAATACCAGATTGACGGCTAAGCCATAAGTCATCATCAAAGCTGCTGCGGGCATTTTTCCTTCTCCGCGAATGATCATGTTGAGTGTGAGCCCATAGACCCAAAACGGAGCAGCGAGCATGGTAATCTCGAAATATTCAACTCCCTCTGCCAGAATGGCTCCTTCCCCGCCCATCATTCGAATCAAGGGTTCAGCAAAGAAATACGAAGGTATTGCGATGAAAAGCGTGCTAATAATTGCGAATAGGGTAGCATTGGAAAGGATACTTTCCTGTGTGCTACGGTCCTCATCGCCTAGTGCAATACTTAGCAGGTTAGCAGCGCCGGTTCCAGCCCAGGATCCCAGACCTAGCAAAATACCGGTCAGCGGGTAGGCCAGTGCCACACCTGCTAAAGCAGTTTCGTTCATCAACTGACCGATGTAGACGGTATCCATAAACGCATTTAAACCAAACAGCACCATGGCTGCAATGGCAGGAAGTGAGAGCTTCCACATGATTTTGCTGAGTGAGTCGTTGAGAATGAATTGCTTTTGTTGATCTTTTGCTTTCATGATAGTT
>JBCCIX010000267.1:0-6139 GCA_039028075.1 Bacteroidota bacterium
TCTTGACGATTGGAATAAGCAATGGGTAAAATCTGCTGGAATGCCTGAGATTCGGTATAATCTGCGAGAAAAAAATGACAGTATTGCTAAATACACACTTTTTACAGTTTCAAAGGAGGGTGATAATCCTCTTTGGTGGCCCCAAAAACTAAAAGTGGAAATGGGTACATCGGATTCATTAACGCTCTATGAAGTGAACAAACGTTTCAGAGTAGCAGAGGTAAAAGAAGCACTCGGATCACCATTGCCTAGCTACGTTTTTAATAATTCCGGAGGTTTGGGCTATGGCTATTTCGAGATGAAACGTGCGAGCCAGGAATATCTTTTAAAGAACGTAGTTCACGAACCTGAACCCCTAAAAAGGGCCGCTGTGTGGATAAACCTTAACGAGGCCGCGATTCGAGGTAAGTTAGACCCTGCTGAACTCATAGCAGTTCAATTAGAAGGCTTATCGAGAGAAGATGAACCTTTGATTATTGCCTATTTGCTGAGATGCCTTAGACAGTCGTACTGGATTTATCTAGATGAAGACACCCGTTCAACGCATACCGCGAAGTTTGAAGGTATACTGCTCAATAGGTTAATACATGCCGAACCTGAAGCGAAAAAACTTTTTCTTAACGCACTTATGCAGATAGCGGTAAGTGATAAAACCATTGATATCATGACCTCAATGGCAAAGGATAAGGTGGAGATGCAGGACCTGGTTTTGTCAGCTCGTGATAGGGTTAACTTAGCTTTCGAACTGGTGGTGAGAAATCGTAAAGGTTCGGAACAGTTACTGGATTCACTTCTCCGTACGGTAAGCAGTGCAGACCTTAGAACCCGATTAAATTTTGTGAAAAGGGCTGTTGTCGGGAGTATGGAGCAAAGAACGTCTTTTTTTGAGTCTCTTCAAGAGGTAAATAATCGGAGTAATGAGGAGTGGGTTTTGGAAGCTTTAGCGTATTTACATCATCCTTTGAGGGTAAAAGAGAGCCGGTCGTTCATAACGCCTAGCCTGGAATTGCTCCTAGAAATAAAAGAAACGGGTGATATTTTCTTTCCAAAACGATGGCTGGATCGCACATTGACCTATCATCAATCAGCCGAGGCCTTGGACGACGTAAAGCAGTTTCTTTACAAAAACAACCGTTATCCACAAGATTTAAAAAATAAAATATTACAGTCAAGTGACCATTTGTTCAGAGGCGTAACAGCGCGTGAGAAATGGTCCAAGCAAAGAAATAGGGAAAAATCTGAGCCTTTGTAATTAATATTTCTCGCTTTGTTTTTGGATACCTTGTTAACCTTTTCTTACTTAATGAATTGTTTGGAGGAAAGATTCGTATAGTGCATGAGTGAAGAACTACTAAAGGCGGTTATACAACTCTTTGCCATTGTAGCGCGTGAGCGGGTTACGGAGGATGAAAGAGCTAATATAAAAGAGTTTTTATCTGTACACTTAAACCAAGAAGCTACTAATTACTACTTATCTCTTTTTGACGATTTTTGCTGTCAACAAGAAGTGGAGGTAAACGAAGAACTGGATGATCTGGACTCCGAAACCTTAACATTTGTTGACGACTGGGCCAAGATCATGGAGATCGCCAAGCAAGTTAATCAGGCCCTAACCATGCAGCAGAAGGTAGTGATGATCGTAAAGATCATTGAATTGATCTATGCGGATAGTGACATCTCAGAGCGGCAAAGTAACCTGATCTTTTATATAGGTGAGGCCATGAAAATCTCGCAGAAAGAGATGGTGGTTATTCGGTCTTTTGTTATGGGTCAGGAACTAGAGGAACTTTCCTCTAAAAACATATTGATCATTGATGAGGGTTCCGGAGACTATCAAATCGAAGGACCGAGAGTAGTTTCAAAAAATCTCACCGGCCTAATTGCTATTCTACGTATTCCTGAAATCGAAACGTACTTTATCAAGTACCTAGGTATCTCCACACTTACTTTAAATGGCATTCAACTCAAAAGCCGAAACATTGATGTTTTTCCTACGGGTAGCACAATTCGCGGTAATAAAATTGATACCATCTATTATAGTGATGTCGTCAGTAGGTTTTTGGTAGGGCAAGTTGAGACCAATCTAACACTGACTGCGGAACATATTTTTTATCACTTTAAAAGTGGTCGTGCGGGGTTGCAAAATGTGAGTATAACCGTCGAAGGTGGTAAGCTCATCGGTATAATGGGTGCCAGTGGTTCGGGTAAATCCACTTTCCTCAACGTAATAAATGGCTCTGAGCGACCGTCCAGTGGTCGCGTAGTGATTAATGGTATCAATGTACATGATAACCCGAAGCAGGTTGAGGGAGTTATCGGTTATATACCCCAAGATGACCTGCTAATCGAAGAACTTACGGTCTTTCAAAACCTCTTCTACGCTGCCAGGTTGTGTTTTAGTCAATATGCGCCTAAGACCATCACAAAGTTAGTAGAGCGGGTTTTAACCAATCTGGGCCTTTCTGAAATACGTGACCTAAAGGTAGGTTCACCCTTAGAAAAAACGATTAGCGGTGGGCAAAGAAAGCGGGTGAATATAGGTTTGGAATTACTGCGGGAGCCCAGCGTACTGTTTGTAGACGAACCTACTTCAGGGCTTTCATCGCAGGATTCGGAAAATATCATGGACTTGCTCAAAGAACTTTCTCTTAGGGGTAAGATGATATTTGTCGTCATTCATCAGCCATCCTCTGATATTTTTAAAATGTTTGATAACCTTTTAATACTCGATGTAGGGGGGTTACAAATATATTACGGTAATCCTGTGGAAGCAGTCACTTACTTTAAAGAAATAGTAAACGCTGCTAATAAGAATCAAAGCGCTTGCCCGGAATGCGGTAACATCAATGCGGAGCAAATATTTAGCATTATTGAAACCCGGGTAGTGAATGAATTTGGACGGTTAACAAATGTTCGAAAGATCTCACCAGGACAGTGGTACCAGTATTTCAAAGATGGTGTTGAAGTGCCTAAGATTACGCATAGTACGGAAAAAATAAAAGCCCGTCAAAACATACCTAATTGGTTTCGTCAGTTAGGTGTTTTCATGAAGAGAGACATCCTTTCCAAGCTGGCCAATAAGCAGTATTTGACCATTAATATGCTGGAAGCCCCTTTGCTCGCGCTGTTTATGGGATTTTTGGTTAGGTATTATACTACCGCGGGAAAAGCGGAAAGCCACTATTCCTTTTTCCATAATGATAACATCCCTATCTATTTCTTTATGAGCATTATAGTGGCTCTTTTTATGGGGTTGACGGTAAGCGCAGAGGAAATATTCAGAGACCGGAAAATCTTGAAACGCGAGCGTTTTCTTAATTTAAGCAAAAGCAGCTATTTGGTTTCGAAAATAGGCGTGTTGTTTTTGATATCAATAATTCAGACCGGCTCTTTTATCCTTATTGGCAATACCATACTTGAAATCCAAGGAATGGGCGTGAGGTATTGGATACTCCTTTTTAGTTGCTCCGCCTTTGCAAATATGCTGGGTCTGAACATATCGGCTTCCTTTAATTCAGCGGTTACGATCTATATTCTGATACCCATTCTACTTATTCCGCAAATTCTACTTAGCGGCGTGGTCATTAGTTTCGATAAATTTAATCCTTCGGTAAGCTCGGTAGATGGCGTACCTCTTTTGGGTGAAATTATGGCCTCGAGATGGGCCTTTGAAGCGGCTATGGTCACTCAATTTAAAGATAACAGGTACGAGAGGCAATTTTATGACCTTGAGCGCCAGATTGCGAATGCCGAATACAAACGACTGTATCACTTACCTAAGGTGGAAACCGAGTTGGCTTTTGCTTTTAATAATATCAGGCGCAAGCTATCCGCGACCGTAGCTCCCCAGATAGAGCATTCGCTGGCCATCGTTAGAAATGAAATTCAAGATGAGCTAGACGATGTGGGACAAAATAAGTTTACGAAAATGGACAGATTAGTAATAGAACGCTTCGATTCTGTGACTTTTCAAGCGGCTAAAGAATTTCTAACTACCATGAAAAGGGTTCATGTTAATCGTCAGAATTCGGCGCTAGCAAAGAAAAACGCTATGATGGATTCATTGACTGCTACCCCTCAGTTAAGGCAGTCGTTTGATTCATTGCGGATGGTATATCAAAATAGCGCTATTCAGGCTGCGCTAACTAATCGGACCTCAATTGTGCGGGTGATGGAGTCGGGTGATCGGTTGATCCAGAAGATTTATCCGATATACTTTGACGATCATCGACCTCGGCACGCCCTGGATTTTCGATCTAAATTCTTCGCTCCCGAGAAACACTTTGCCGGAAGCTATATCGATACGCTCACTTTTAATGTGATGATCATCTGGGCAATGAGTTTGCTGTTGTACGTTACCTTATACTATGATGGGCTTAAGCGAGTAATGAAACTTTTTAGTTCAGGAAAACCGAAAAGACGAGTTAACAACTGACAGTTTTACCTGTTGTATATCCACTATGTTGAAAGTAGCCTGGTGCGATATTTACGCGCATCCTCTACCGGATAACCATCGGTTTCCAATGAGTAAGTATGAGCTCCTTCCGAAGCAATTATTGCTTGAGGGTACTATCGATGAGGAAAATTTATTTGCACCTGAACCTATTACAGCCGATCGCATCAAAGCCGTACACGAGCCTGGGTATTGGTTAAGGTTAAATAACCTTGGACTAACCAAAACTGAAATACGAAGGACCGGTTTCCCCTTGTCGAGACAGCTAGTAGATCGCGAAATAACCATCATGAACGGAACACGGCTATGTGCTGAATTTGCGCTCGAGTTTGGGGTAGCCATGAATATAGCCGGTGGTACGCACCACGCTTTTACAGATAAAGGAGAAGGTTTTTGTTTGCTTAACGATATTGCTATTGCCAGTCAGTATTTATTGGATCAAGGGCTATGTAGTAAGATCCTTGTGGTGGATTTAGATGTACATCAAGGCAATGGTACAGCTGAAATATTCGAAAATGAGCCGAGGGTTTTTACTTTTAGCATGCATGGGGCAAAAAATTATCCTATGCAAAAAGAAAAGAGTGATTTAGATATTGAGCTGGAAGATGGCACTACAGACCGGGTTTATTTGAACCTCTTACAAAGAAATTTAAGCGAACTGCTAGTTCAGGTACAACCTGATTTTATTTTCTTCCAATCCGGTGTTGATATTTTGGAAACGGATAAATTAGGTCGTTTGAGTGTTTCGCTTGATGGCTGTAAGCAACGTGATGAAATGGTCCTTAATATGGCTCATAATAATAATATTCCGATCGTAGCATCTATGGGGGGAGGCTATTCCGAAGATATCAACGTAATCGTTGAAGCGCACGCCAATACCTATCGTACCGCCCAGGATATTTATTTTTAGAATTCGAATATTCCAGAAATAGTCTTTATTAGAACATTAAATTTTAATGCCCTTATTTCATTTTTTGTTAATATCTATTTGATATTTTGGCGATCTGCCAAGGGTAAATTGCAGGCATAAACTAATCACTAAAACTCATGAAAAAATTTACTCTTTTTGCGGGACTGATGGTCTTTGTTGGCTTAGGCCTGGCAAATGCGCAGCGTGTATTTATTAACGAAATACACTATGACAACATTGGTGCGGATTCAGGCGAGGGTATCGAACTAGCGGGTCCATCGGGTACTGATCTCTCGAATTGGTCATTAGTTTTGTACAACGGTAATGGAGGGGCTAGTTACTCGGTGATAAATCTGTCTGGAATACTCAGCGATCAGCAGGGGGGATTTGGAACCGCTTTTTTCTCGACAGTAGGAATTCAAAACGGTTCTCCCGATGGGTTGGCGTTGCTGGATGCTTCGAGCGCAGTCATTCAATTTTTGAGTTATGAGGGCTCATTTACCGCTACTAATGGCCCTGCTAATGGCTTAATCAGTGAAGACATAGGAGTAGCTGAAAGTAGCTCTACCCCCGTGGGAATTTCGCTACAGCTAGGAGGTACAGGTTCGGTTTATGCCGATTTTACTTGGCAGTTAGGGCAACCCAATACGTATGATGCGGTAAACGTTAACCAGGTATTTGGCACGGATTCTGGCTCGGCACCTATTATAAATGAATTTGTTTTCAATCACTCCGGAACGGATACTAATGAGTTTGTGGAAGTACTCGGAAGCGCA
>JBCCIX010000268.1:0-6111 GCA_039028075.1 Bacteroidota bacterium
ACCCCCCGTAACTTCCTTTCGATACCTGGCAATAAAAGGCACCGTGGCCCCTCCTTCCAGCAAATCAAGTAGCGCACTCACATTTTCTTTGGGCAGTTGTTGTTCTTGAGCGATTTTACTTTTGTATGCGTTCATATCTTTGATCAAATCCATTGAAGGACCATAAAAATATGGGTTAATTACATTGGTACCGGGAAACAACTGCAATAATTTCAGGTAAGGTGTTCAATCCGTAGTCAGGCTTAATGTCATCGGTGTTACAGACTATATGAGGCGAGAAGCGTACCTTTGAACGAGAAAAAAGTAAGAGCATGAAGACTAAAATAGTTAGCGAGCTTAAAAGCTGGGGATTTGTAGTGGCTGTAATCTTCATACTTTATATAACGGGTTTTCACACCGATGTAACGGCATTTGCGCAGCGAATCATTCTTTCCACGGGTGTTTTAACCGCGGATACTGAAATTCCACTTTCCGAACAAAGCGATATAGACTATGATTTTAAACTACAGGATTTTGAAGGTAACGTGGTCGATTTTAAATCCTACAAGGGTAAGGTGATTTTTCTAAATATATGGGCCAGTTGGTGTCCACCCTGTATTGCCGAAATGCCCAATATTCAAAGTCTTTATGATAAGATTGAGGACGATAACGTTACATTTATAATGTTATCAATGGATAAAGACCCTGAAAAAGCGAGGAAATTCATCGACCGAAAAGGGTTCACTTTTCCTGTTTATTTGGCTGCCAGCAAAGTTCCTGAGGTGTTTCGAGCACCGTCGATTCCTACGACTTTAGTGATCTCACCCCAAGGGAAGATCGTCTCCAAAAAAGTGGGAATGGCCAATTATGACAAAAAATCGTTCATCAAATTTCTAGAAAAACAAAGTAATTTGGTCGAAGAAGGTGATTAATGGGAGACTAATTCAGACCATACTTGCTCCATGCCAAGGGTAGCTTTTTCTTTAATCACTTTAACATTGTAGTACGAGGGTAAGCTCGGAGTATGTGGGTCTACCAGGTACTTTAAAGCGCTTTCGGGCACATAATCGATAAGTCCTGCCGCGGGGTAAACCAAAAGAGAAGTACCCACAATTATGAACACATCAGCCTTTGCCGCGATTTCAGCGGCTACCTCCATCATGGGCACCATTTCGCCAAACCAGACAATATTGGGTCTAAGCTGAGAGCCACGCTCACATAGATCACCTGTTTTCAACTCCCATCCTTCTACGGCATAAACAAGGTTTTCGTCGAGCGTACTACGAGATTCAAATAGTTTGCCGTGCAAATGAATTACATTATTGGAACCCCCCTCTTCATGCAGGTGATCCACATTTTGAGTAATTACCGTAACACTGTAGTGAGTCTCTAATTTTGCGATCAAGTGATGGGCCCGGTTCGGTTTTGCCTTCAAAGCCGCTTTTCTGCGTTGATTATAAAAATCCAGTACTAACTCCGGGTTCTTACGCCAACCCTCAGGTGAGGCTACATCCATTACATCATGTCCTTCCCATAAGCCGTCAGCATCACGAAAGGTAGCTATACCGCTTTCCTGGCTTACCCCAGCACCGGATAATACCACAAGGTTTTTCATGCGTTTGAAGTTATGACCGTGACCGCATTCATACAACTAGTTTTTATGGTAATTTTAATGGATTAGAAATAAAGACCATGAAACATTTCCTCCACCTAGCTCTGGCGTTGCCCCTGTTCCTAGTCGCTTGTGAAGCCCCGGAATCCACTAATGAAACTCAACTCGCCCATCATGTCTTTATCTGGCTCAAAAACCCAGATTCAGAGCAAGATCTTGAACAGTTGCTGGCGGGCATGAATACGCTAAAGGACATAGACGTTATACATTATTTTCAAGTAGGTATACCGGCCAACACAGAAAAAAGATCCGTAGTGGATCATAGTTACAGTGCCTCGCTGCTATTGTTCTTTAATAACGAGGCCGATCAACTACGCTATCAGCAACATGCTGTGCACCTGGCCTTTGTAGAAAAGTATAGCGATTTATGGCAGAAAGTGATCGTTTACGACACTAAGGTTCTTTAAGCCTCTATTTCTTCTTGGCGTACCTTCCTTTTTTCTCAGGGGCTTTTTCCGCCAGTTCGAGACATTCAGCAAGTGTTAACTCGGAAGCTTCTTTATCCTTTGGAATTTTGACATTCTTTTTGCCTACCTTAATATAGGGACCCCACCTTCCATTGAGCACCTGGACATCAGGATTTTCATCAAAGCTTTTGATAAACTTGTTAGCATCGGCTTCACGCTTGGCAAGAATTAGCTCGATGGCACGCTCCTCATTGATCGTGTAGGGATCATCCGTTTTTGGAATGGAAATGAATTTGCCATCGTGCTTAATGTAAGGGCCAAAACGACCGATCGCTGCATCCATGGGTTTATCCTCAAACTCTCCGATCTCGCGAGGTAACTTGAATAGGTCCAATGCCTCCTCAAGCGTAATATTTTCGATAAACTGGCCTGGCCGTAAGCTAGCAAACTTAGGCTTGGCCCCTCCCTCTTCCTCTTCACCGAGTTGCACCAAAGGGCCAAAGCGTCCTAACCTGGCGATGATTTTCTTACCTGTCTCGGGATCAGTACCTATTTCTCTCGAACTTTGAACTTCAGAACGCTCAATATTCTCCGTAGTCTCTACTTTAGTATGGAAATCACCGTAAAAATTTTGGATCATCTCGTCCCATTCCTTACCACCATGGGCAATCTCGTCAAATTCCTTTTCCACTTCTGCGGTAAAGCCATAGGAAGTCACATTTGGAAAATGATCGACAAGAAAATCATTCACCACCATGGCTGTATTGGTGGGAAACAGCTTGTTTTTCTCTGTACCCGTTATTTCAGTGAGATCGACACCTTGTACTTGACCTTGGGACAGCGTCAACAGGCGATAGTTCCTTTCCTTACCTTCTCTAAATTCTTTCTCTACGTAATTGCGTTTCTGAATGGTAGATATCGTAGGCGCGTAGGTCGATGGACGACCAATCCCCATTTCCTCTAGCTTTTTAACCAGGCTGGCTTCCGTGTAACGCGCGGGAGGTCGACTAAAACCTTCCCTCGCCTTCATTTCCTTCAATTTTAAAGTTTGACCTACAGTCAAAGGTGGAAGCATACCCTTTTGCTCCTCTTCATCTTCATCATCAGTAGACTCCAAATAAACCGAAAGGAAACCATCAAATGTAATGACCTCACCGTAGGCTGATAAGCGTTGATCGAGTGTAGAGATCGAAATATGGGCGGTCGTTTTCTCTATTTGCGCATCCGCCATTTGGCTAGCGATGGCGCGCTTCCAAATTAAATCATAAAGTCGGACTCCATTACGGTCTGCGGCAGGTTCCGTAACCGCAAAATTAGTTGGACGAATGGCTTCATGTGCTTCCTGCGCAGAAGACGACTTTGTTTTAAAATGCCTAACATTCACATACTCATCGCCATAGCCACTTTTGATCTGTTTCACCGCTCCGTCTACCGCTTCCTGGGAAAGATTAACCGAATCGGTTCTCATGTATGAGATCATACCTGCTTCGTAGAGCTTTTGGGCCACGCTCATAGTTTGAGACACGGAAAAGCCAAGTTTTCTACTCGCTTCCTGCTGGAGCGTTGACGTAGTAAAGGGTGGGGCAGGTGATTTTTTGCCCGGTTTCTTCTGAAGGTCATCAATAGAGAACTCCGCCGATGTGCAGGCCTCCAGAAACGCTAAAGCTTCGTCTTCGGTATCAAATTTCTTAGGGAGTTCGGCATTCAACTCTTTGTTATCTCCTAAATCGAAAATAGCCGTAATTTTGAAGGAAGATTTAGCTTCAAATTTATCAATTTCTCTTTCACGCTCCACCACCAGCCGCACTGCTACGGACTGGACCCGACCTGCCGAGAGACCGGTCTTGATTTTCTTCCAAAGAATAGGAGAAAGTTCGAAACCCACCAGACGATCGAGAACACGCCGCGCCTGTTGCGCATTCACCAAGTCAATATCTATTCCTCGCGGATTCTGGATGGCGTTTTCAATGGCATTTTTCGTAATTTCTCTAAAAACGATCCTGCGGGTGCGGGCATCATCCAGATCCAAGGCCTCTTTCAAGTGCCATGATATCGCTTCACCCTCACGGTCATCATCACTGGCCAAATAGATAGTCTGAGCTTCTTTAGTCAACTTCTTCAACTCTTTGATCACACTTTTTTTATCTGCGCTGATTTCATAAGTAGGCTTAAACCCGTTCTCTTTATCTATCGCCTTATCGCCCTTAGGCAAATCTCTGACGTGACCATAACTTGACGTTACCTTGTAGTCTTTTCCTAAGTAGCCCTCAATAGTTTTGGCCTTCGCCGGTGACTCAACGATCACTAAATTTTTTGCCATGCGATATCTCTTCTAGTCCTGGAAAAATTCAAATATGATGAAAAAAAATAAAATCTTATTATCAGTCTTATTTTAACAAACACTTAAAAAAGCCCTTGCAATCATAAACTAAAAAACAAACAGCATTTTGAAATCTATGTTTCAATGAATTCAAAATCGCATGGAATACATCATAACTTTTCCAGCTTCTCAGCACGCGTACAAGATGCCGTTTATTGTGTTTTTACTTCATTTAGGTAGGTTTTGAGAATACACGATAACATCTGGGAATTTATTCCTGATATCCAGACCATTCATGAAGAGGCCTTGATCGCTGGTTAAGAACACCATATAGTTGCCTATGCACTGTATACACAATAAAAGTATTCAGCCAAGCCCAAATCTACGGGTAATTAGCACCAGTAGCCTTGGACAAGCGGTAAGGCCACCTTCGAGACGGCAGCAACGTTTAAGCGGTCAATTTAGAACTGATGTGGCAGCCTGCAGTCTTAGAGATAAAATGAAATATAAGCATATGCCGAATTTTCAACCTGCAATGCTAGAATTTGTCGCTTGCTCCAGTGCATTCTCAAACGCCTTTAGTTGTGTCCGAAAAGCGGCATTAAGCTCGGAATCTTTTATACCCTCGAGCTCCGAAAAGTTCTCATTGAAAGATGGCAGAGAAAAATGGACAATCGCATTATCGTTCATCTTTTTGAATTTGCCGACCGCAATCTGCAAAACAATTTTTGCGCCACCTGCACCCGGCGAGGTTGCTAATAAAAACATTGGCTTTTGGGACCAAACATCTTTTTCGATGCGTGAAATCCAATCAAAAATATTCTTAAACGCAGTAGTATAGCTTCCATTGTGCTCAGCAAATGAAATTACGATGCCGTCGGCCTTCTTTATATGGCGTTTAAACTTTTTGGCAGGTTCCGGAATGCCGTATTTTTTTTCCAGATCGATACTGTAAATTGGCATTTCGAAATTATTCAGGTCCAATACATTCAGCACACCATCTTTGATCTGATTGGCGGTAAAGATGGCAAATCTACGGTTGATCGACGTGCGGCTATTGCTAGCCCCAAAAACCATAATATTCTTTTCCATAACGTATCTCAAATGACTTACACCGGTACAAACATAACACCGGTAAGCACAGAAAAGATATAGCTCCAGCCAAACAATGTTGACTTTGAGGCGACATTTTCCAATTTCAACTCAATAAACCAAACCTTTTGAGTTGAAAACCAGTAAATATGCTAAATCAACAAACCAACTAATTATGAAAAATACAGTACTTCTCAGTTTACTAGCTATGGCATGTTTATTATTTGATGCCAGGGCCCAGGAATTTCCTAAAATGGATCCTAGTCCTATGGATATGTCCTATTATCCATCCCGCGTGGCGTTCAGAGCCTTTGCTAAATCGGATGCAGAGAAAAATGTAAAACCCATTATCCGAGTAACCTACTCAAGACCCCAGGCCAAGGGTCGCAAGGTATTTACTGATCTTGAGAAGCCAGGCAATATCTGGAGAATAGGTGCTAACGAAGCGACCGAAGTGATGTTTTATCAGGATGTAATGATTGACGGCAATAAGGTAGAGACAGGTCGTTACACTATGTATGCTCAATTGGGTGAAAATGACTGGACTATCCATTTTAGTAGCGATAACGATCGCTGGGGACACTACGCCTATAAACCCGAAGAAACGATGGTGGCTACCATTAAGGTACCCAAGCAAAAAA
>JBCCIX010000269.1:0-6095 GCA_039028075.1 Bacteroidota bacterium
AATCGAAAAATCCATTTTCCCACCGGTCGATTGTTTTCAAACACGCCTTGACACGAAAAATAGTCGTCTCTATCGTTAAGTAAACTACTTAAATCGGATTGCTGCATCTCAAAAGGTCCGTGCAACACAGTGTCACCTTCCTCAAATCGATAATCGAAATTTGCCACACCCTGATAAGGACCTACGGTATAAGGACCTGAGAAATGAAAAACACTTTGCGTAGATGCTGGGGTAGCACAAACCAAAAGCGCGGCAGTTGATAGTATTAGGTGCCTGAGCATAATAGCTGCCAAATAAATAAAATTAAATGTATATCAGCCGGCCTTGTACGTTTTTATTCGAAATAGTTAAAATTACCGCTATGACAATCGGCTACCCGGGTAGTTAAAAATCTAAAGACCCAAAGTGAAAAAGCGCTTGTAAGAATGTATACAATCAGGTCAGCGCTAGTACCTAAACAGAAAGTATGGAGATGGGAAGTACTTTTCAACGGAGGCCATTAATGCGGTCGAAATGTATCCCCAATTCGTATACCCATCATCAACAGCTTTTTGCGTTAGTATTTGCAAATGGGTATGACAAAACCAACCACCACTGTCACTTTCCTCTCCGATTCTGGCAAATTCCTGGCCTGCCTTGATGGTATCACCTATACGTACGCTATGTGGGGTTTTGAGATGGCCGTAAAAGGAGTAAAAGACAACGTCATTGATATCATGTTTTAGCATGATATACCCCCCGTAATTGCCAATTTGCCTTTCTTTCCCCGTAGAACAAACCTGTGCATCTAAGGGAGAAAACATCGGTGTATCAAAGGGTACTATAATATCAAGGCCGAGATGATAATACCTTTGCTCTCCCATAATATTGGGATAATCTCGTAGCAGATTTTTTCTTTCTTCTAAGTATTTACCAATACCCCAATGGCATGAAAACTCAATCATTTCATCAAAAACCATATCGTTGAAAAGCTTGAAATCAGCCGGGTTGTACTCCAGTGTTTTAGGGTTGTTAGATGAAAAATCAAAAATGTAAGGTTTGCCTTTGAGAAAATCGCCGAATAACGGGTAGATATCGATACCATTTAGGTTTAAGGGATAGTACATAATTGAAATATAAGATGATGCGTGATCACGTTGCAAGAAGTAACCTGATGTTTTTCATTCTGATAGGTAAGCCTCTAGCTAATAAAAGCTGGAACACTTCCCCTTGGTCGAAATAAACTTTTCAATCTCTAATCACCGTAAATAATTGAAGCCTTGTGTAAGCTTTACGATGTATTTATCCTGAGGTTTCCCAATCATAGCCCAAAATCGGACGAGCACACATTCACTTCCTTCAGCGCAAAAAACACTTAAGCTTTATCCTCTGATGAACGGCTAATCGCTTCCTTGCCGTTGTACACCAGTCGGGTAGACCAGGGTATAGGATTTCTTAAGGCGAAATGGGCCATACAGCCATTTTCGGCCTCGTTCAGCAGGTCTTTGATGTTTTCCTCAGGCTCAGGACTTTCGATAATCACGTGGGTTTCCACCACGTCGCAACCTCCGTTAGTCATATATCCGTGCTCACGCATGTGACCCAGATTCGTCCTGAACACGATGCGTTGTTCTAACTTCAGGCTATCCACCTGTATTTTCCGTGCGGTCAGAATATCAGTCAAATGAGTCATAAGACAAAACCCAATACCGGCAGAGAAAAAAGCCAATGGTGGCGGTGCGGTATCCTCTCCCACCGGTGGCTGCTCATCACAGTACAGCTTTACCGGACTAAACCCTGGGATGTTGACCGAAACCACACCCGTCTTACTTTGCATTTTACCAGCTTCAGCGCTCAGATTCACCTCAAACCGATAAGGTTCTGGATGTCGTGCTTTCGTAAATTTGGTAGATTCATACTGCGTTTTGGCAGGTTGCTCGGAACTCAGTTCACCGACCTGGTAAAATTTGTCTTCTGGCATGTGTTGTTTATAATTTTGAAATTGAGCAACAAATATCTACTCTTCCGTGAAGAATCAAGTGAATGAATGTTACAATCTTTTCATTAGACGCCTCGACGACAGAGAGTTAAAAAATATATGGTCAAAGGGATTGTTGTGGATTTTTAGCACTGGGAAAAATTAAATTCTCAATGGCCGTATAAGGTAAGGAACCGTATGGCGTTATACTTTATGACATCCTTTTACATTGAGTGACAGTTCTAAACAGACCATCTACTATTTTTATATCTTCAATCCACCGACACTATGAAGTCAATACCCTTACTGGCAGTCTTAATACCCCTAAACACACTTCTTTTTGCTCAACGTGGCATTCTCTCAATATCGGGGCAGATCACGGATGAAACGGGTGCATATGTGTCTTTCGCGCATGTCTATATTAAAGGTTCGCAAAAAGGAACGGTCAGTAATTCAGAAGGTCGTTTCAATCTGAAGATCACTGTCGATGACCAAAATGAAACGGTTGTTTTCTCTGCCATAGGCTTCCAATCTCTGGAACGATCACTGAATCAGTGGAAAAGTCCGCAAGAGATTGTACTTAAAGAATCGTTGTTAGTACTTGACGAGGTTGTGGTAAATGACGAGTTTCAACCCAAAGATATTTTAGTAGGTGCCATCGAAAATTTTAAAGAGAATTATAAAACCACTCCACACCGGTTAGAAGGTTTTTACCGTACTACTTTTCAGCAAGATGGATCTTTTATGAGACTCCTGGAAGCAGCCATTTACGTGCATAGCAACGGCAAAATTCATAATCGCCAGAACGTTGAGTTTCGCCATATTCGTAAATCAGCGGATCTGCGCACCGACAAATGGAAGATCTATGACGGCTATGTAAACCACCTGGTTCATGGTCACCCGGTACAGTCCAGCCATTTGGGATTTCTGAAGAAAAGATCACTTAAGTTCTTTGAGGTCGATCTATTGGAGGTGAAGGCCCAAGACGAGGATCTATTGTATGTGTTGCTGGCCAAGAGTAAAAGCAACAGCCAGGTCATTTACGATGCCCAAATCACTATCCGTGACCAAGACCTGGCCATAGTAGACGTTATCCTAAAATTCAAGCCACACTTAAGTGACAACTTTTCCTGGGCCTGGGAACGCCGCGATACCGCCAAATTCGTTGCGGATTGGCAAGAGAGCCATTATACCTACCAGGAATTTGAAGGAAAGTATTACTTGCGAAGCGCCAGTTGGCATAGAAAAGGCAAGGTGCTGAACACCGAGACTAAAATGACTGAATTTGACACGGAATCGCTAGATGAGCTATTGATCACTGACATTAAAGCCGGCAATCATCAAAAAGAAGAGAGTCGGGATGAAGACCAGAATATCTACCGTATGGCTGATTACATTGCATATAATGCCGAATTTTGGAGTAATTATACACGTCCCGTGGACACGGAACATTTTAAATCTGCCAAGGCGAAAATGGAAAAGAACTCCCAACTCGATCAACAATTTGAAGAGAACACGGGTAGATTTGTGAACGAGGCCTCTGCTAAAAAAGCAGGCCGTAAGTAGCTCTACCACAAAAGTAGCCCCAAATAATTCGTTTCGTTCTTTGGCCTATTGTTCCATTCACAAACGCCACAGATCGTCTTTCGGGTTCTTGCGTAACCAACCGAGTGTGGGCTAGAAAAGTCAATGGTAGTCTCTGTCCCGAGTCAAAGAATCTAAAGCAGATCCGATTACGACGTCTACAAGCTAGGCCTGCGGCGTAAAATCAGCATTGCACCCCATTCGTATTCATACGTCAACTACTGTTACTAGAATTAGAACTTTACCTGTAATCCCACATAGAAATTTTGAGTGGGCGCTGGTTGATAAAATCTTCCACCGAAGGCATTCAAGTCATTTCCCAGGCTATACTCAATACCACCCAGGTTCTCCACTCCGCCATACAATTTTGCTTCTACTTTGTTCCAATGAAGCTGGTATTGACCTTTCAGATTGAGCAAATGATAGGTATCAGCAAGAACTTCGTTATTATCCGTTAAAGGAACCTGACTTACCAATCGGTACTGAAGCGTCGTTGTAAATCGTTTCTTTAGTTCAATGGATACAGTTTGAAAAAGCGAGTGATTTGGAACACCGGTGACGTCATTTCCGGAGAAGTCTTCTCCCCTTTTGCTGTAGTCTTCAAAGGTAAAATCGTAATACTGGTATGCCGTACTGGTTTTGATTCGAGTTACCGGTCCGCGATTTTGCGCATACCACAAAGACTTCAGACCTACCTCCAATCCCGTTTGGGAAGTTCCACCGGCGTTTTGAAATAGCACAACCCCATTCGGATCTGTTCTAGTGGTTATAGCATCATCTAGTTCCATGTAAAAAAGGGCAACATCCAGCTGATGTCTGTCACTGTAAAATTTATGTCCGATTTCATAATTAATCCCTCTTTCAGCTTGAAGATCTGTATTAATACTTCCTTCATTCGTTCGTATCTCGTCCAATGTAGGGCTCGAAAACCCTTCACCTACTGAGGCGTACGTAGTATGTTCTTTATTCCAGGCAAAGCCAACCGCCAATCTGGGAATTAATTCGTTATCAAATCTCCTTTCGAACTCAAAGGGCTCTGCAAATGCATTGACCACACGATCAACCTCGTATTTTAATGAGTTACTGCTTAATCCAGCCGTAAACAACCATTTACGCTTCTGCCACTGGAGCTGTAGAAAAAACACTTTACGGTCAATATTCAACTCATCTGAAAAACGGATGGTATCTCTTACACTATTTACGTTACCGAAATTTTTAGCCTGGTTATCGGCCAACTGCCATTCCCAACCTGCACTCCAATTTAGGTTTAAGGGCGAAGGCATTTGGTAGGACCACTGCTGACGAATGGCCAGCTCGCGATTGACATCTTCTTTGTAATCCAAAATAAATGGATTCTCAAAATCGGTGTAGGTAAGCAGTACATAGGTGTTTTGATTCAATTGTTCAGTGAAGTCAGACTGATATCGCGCGCCCAGAAGAAAAGTCTGCTGGTCGATGGAAGCATTTTGTTCGGCACTCCCCGACCGTGCCAATGTAGGGTCTGAATTGAACTGTTCCAGGGTTAGGCCTCCTGGAATCTCATAAAAGAGATCACTGTACAGGGCATGAAGCTCTACTTGGTGCTTTTCATTGAATTCATAACGGTTCGACCACTGGGCCACCAGCCGGTCCTGGGCATTATGATCGCGATAGCCATCAAGCTTCTGATAACTAAGGTTAGTATAACTAGACCATTTCCCTTTACCCGTTCGGTAACCCAATGAACCGTTAAGCAGACCGAAGCTTCCTGACGTCAAATTCAAACGGATCTTCTCATCACTACGATCCTGGAAATTGGAAAGTCTTAGCACTCCTCCAATACCTGCGCCGTACATACTTCCTGAAGGCCCTCGGATCACTTCCAATTCCTGCATTTGCTCATTACCGAAGAGACTTAGAGCTGTCGATCCGTTTGCTTCCGTGAAGATAAATCCGTTCCAATACACTTTAACATTTCTTACTCCAAATGGGGATCTTAGAGAACTACCTCGAATACTCACACGATAACTGGAGATGGCGCGCTGTTCCAAATTTAAACCGGGTAATGTGTTCCAATCCATGACTGGGTTTAGTGAAGAGCTGGACTCCATATCCTTAGGGCTGAGGTAACCAATGGAGGCAGATTGTTGCTGAATTGGGCCTTCACGGAAGCCAGCGACGGTTATGGATTGAAGCGTAGTGTCCGATAGGTTTTGGCCATGACATAGATTTATACATGCTAGCCATTGAACAACTGCAAAAAGGTATTTCATATATGCGGTTTACCTCTAAGTTTGAATCTGCATAATTAATCGAAATAATTAAAACATCACAGTCGCTCAAATAACCTCGCCATTCCAAAACAATTGCAGTTTTAAGCAACCACATAGGGCCAAACTAAAGATCAGGGGCTCCCGATTCTCGATTAAGAAAACTTAACAGACTATCAAAAATTGAACGGACTTCCGTGTTCCTCAGATCGTAGTTTTTTCTTCCTTTGGTTGTAATCTTATAGTACTTACGAGTCCTATTATTTACTTCCTTGTGGAAAGACTTGATCAGGCCCTTCTCTTCT
>JBCCIX010000270.1:0-6090 GCA_039028075.1 Bacteroidota bacterium
GTAGATTCGTACAGGGAGGTAGTCATTAACAGGTAGTATCCCCGGCTGAAAAACTTTTCCAGCGTCACTTCAATTCCGTAGTTTCTGCCCGTACCCTCGTTGACCAGATTCCCTTTCTCTTCAAAGTCAAAATCTGCCCCTTCGTTTAAGATAGAATAGCTAGAGGGTACACTTTCTACGGGCACATCAAATAGGCTTTGATAGTAGGTCTCTGCTTTTAGTCTCCATGATTCGCCCAAACTTCTGTCGTAGGCCAGTACAAAATGATGGCTTTTCATGAAATCCAGGTTATCATTGGTTCGGGCGAACTGCTGTGAGCCAACTTCCTCCTCCAAAAATAGAACGGGAGAAGGAATAGCTTGAGCATGTAGCCCATAGGCCACACTAAAGCGTTGGTTAGGTTTAGCCTGCCAACTGACGGCTGCCCTTGGTTCCACAACCTGATCTTCGGTATAGCTGTGGTATTGTGTATGCAGGCCACCGGTCACACTCAATTCATCCGTAATCCGATGTTCAGCCTGGGCAAAGACCTGATGAACGGAATAGGACTCATTTAGACTGTTCGTTGTAATGAAAAAATCAGGGACACCATCGCTGTCATTATCGGGTATTTGAACCCGGTTGTCACGATCTTCAGCATTGAAATTGGGTAAATAGCGCTCTGATAAAATTCCGGCTCTCAGGTTCCACTTAGCATTGAACTTCTTGTTTAGTGTCGATGAGATCGTAAGGCGATTTTCTCTATTTCTGACATTTACCGCCCGATATTTTGAAGCCAGATTGCCGTCGTCGTCGGTAATGATGTTATCCTGCTCGAACTGGTTGTAATTCGTACTCGCTCCAATTGAGGTTTTTAAAAACGTGGTTTTGTTCAATCTTAAGGTATGACTTAGACCCACAAGGCCAAGTTGATTCTCCACAAATGCGTCCTCATCGGGATTCGCAAAAAGATCATTCTCATCGATATCATCACCCAGAAAGTCAATGTTACTTAAGCCACCCAGCCCAAATAGCTCAAACTTTCCGAGTTTAGTATCTCCAAAATTTATTTTAAAAGAGAAATCCTGATAATAAGGAATGGCACTCGTTCCCGTGGCTGCTATACTCGCAATGCCGTATCGATAAGACGCAATAAATGAACCGCCCTTGGATTTTCTAAACGGCCCTTCCGCCATAAACTCTAGTCCGCTAAAAGCACTTAATTGGGCTGTATATTCATTTTTGTCACGATTACCGTTTCTAAAATTAACATCAAATACCGCCGCATTAGCATTACCGTACTCTGCCGGAAAAGCCCCGGTCAGAAAATCTGAGGTGCGCAATAAATTAGTATTAAGTGCATTAACGGGTCCACCGGTTGTACCCAGCGTAGCAAAATGATTGGTAGTAGCAAGAGGTATCCCGTCAATCCTCCAAAGAAGCCCCACCGGAGAATTTCCGCGCACCACAATATCATTTCTTGAGTCATTTGGGGCACTTACCCCGGCAAAGGAGGTGGCCAACCGTGCCACGTCATTTCTGCCTCCTGAAAAACGCGTAACTTCTTCCAGGCTGAACGTTCTGGCGCTCACTTTAGCCAGTTCATTTAGCGGAAGGTCTTTATCTGACTCCGCTGTAACCACCACTTCTTCAAGTTGCTCGACCGACTCTTCAAGCTTGATATCTAAAACCACCTGTTTGCCGGCTGTTACTAATACGTTGGGGAGTGAAATGCTCTTATAACCAATGTATTGTACGGCAAGTGTCTGGCGGCCGTAGGGTACGGCATCTAGCTTAAAATTTCCGTCTAAATCAGTAACAGATCCTATTATTGGATCGGAACCGACAACTATGATCGACGCTCCGATAATCGGGTAATCTGCCTGCGCATCTAAGACCGTACCTTTCACGGTTTGGGTCTGACCAATCACCATGTGCGCTACGCCGCATAATGTAACTACTAGGAATATATTTCTCATTTTACCTTTAATTTATTCTGCTTCGAATTTGAGTGCATCAGAATCGCTATCAAATGAGAATCTGGTTGAAGCCGGTATATTATAGAATGAAAGCGGAATTTAAACTGAGAAAGCTCAAAACATAATAAATCCGGTTGCCACTGGCTTTACACCTTCATGTATGGGTTTCAAGTAGTCTTTTACCGGTTTCACCGTTGTAATCATTCTATTTATCTTTAACTATTAGTTATTTTGAGGTATGTTTTGGGGCATAAAAATCAAGGAGGTATATGTCCGCTGGTCGGGGATATTCATTGTAGCGGGTATCATGACGGTGCTCCACAAGGAGCCTGACGAAACTTATTTCGAAAGATACGCCACGGCATTCCTTTTTACCTCTTTTTTCTGGAATGGGGCTTTTATCCTTTTCATGTATTTTAGGAGAGTATACCCTCAAATCAGACAAACGCCGAAAAGGCTAGCGGTAACCTTATTTTGGCTTAGTATTCTCCTATTGTTTGGAGACCCTTTGTTGTGTCTACTTTTTGGTTTTAAAGATTGGCAGACCATTTTAGATCCTGCCGTCGCGTTCCAGTATGCTCCTACCAATTTTGTAGCTTCCTGTGTGATTGGTTCTATGTACGAAAATGTATATTTCTTCGAACAATGGAAAAAAAGTATCAAACTCACTGAAGCACTGAAAAACCAACAGATTCGAACACAGTTCGAGGTTTTGCAGAATCAAATGAGTCCACATTTTCTTTTTAATAGTTTGAATACCCTAACTACATTGATCGCAGAAAATGGAAATGTTGCCATTGAGTTCACCGAAAAACTTTCGGAAGTCTACCGGTACATTCTCCAGAATAAAGAGAAAGAAGTGGTTCGGTTAGGTGATGAGCTGGAGTTTGCCCGAAACTATATATTCCTGCTGCAGATAAGATATCCTGAAAATCTTAAGGCTAATTTTCAGGTGGCCGAGAAGTACCACCACCAGAGTATCGCTCCTCTTACTATCCAAATACTATTAGAAAATGCGATCAAGCATAACCGTATTTCAAAGACGCATCCTCTTGAAATCGATATTTACATTGATAATAATCATTCCGTAGTGGTGAAAAACAACCTTCAGAAGAGAAATGTCATTGAAAAATCAACCAAAACAGGGCTCGCCAACATCAAGAAGAGGTATGCCTATTTTGGATACGACACCATTCAGATTACGAGTACGGCAGAGGACTTTTTAGTAGCGATACCCCTATTGCACATTAAGAACGACACGGAGCAGATGATGTCGCCTTCTATCTAAATGCAAGTCATAATTATAGAAGACGAGGCACCGGCCTTCCGCAGGCTCCAAAAAATTCTCGAAGAGGTTGACTCGAGTATCGTAATAACCGAGGTTTTAGACAGCGTAGAAGAGAGCATTGTGTGGTTAAAGGATCACCAGCCACCTGATCTTATTTTCATGGATATTCAATTAAGCGACGGTTTAAGCTTTGAGATATTTGATTCGGTAAGAATAACCAGCCCTGTTATTTTTACCACGGCTTTTGATGAGTACACACTTCGCGCCTTTAAAGTAAATAGTATAGATTATTTGCTAAAACCCATCAAAAAGGAAGAGCTTGCCTCCAGCCTGGCAAAACTGCAGCAGTTGAGATTCTCTCTCGCTGAAAAAAATCCACACCCGGATATTAACGCCCTGATCAAGGCTATAAAGTTAGATGACCGGAAATGTAAGACGCGCTTTCTGGTTAAAAAGGGAGACGAGCTTCACGCTGTGGAAACTTCGGATATCTCACATTTCCAAACCCGAAATGGGGTGGTGCACCTGGTCGCAAAAACCGGGAAAGATCATATTATGGATTTTACGCTGGACGAGTTAATGTTACAGATAGATACAGAGCAGTTCTACCGTGCAAACCGGCAGTACATCGTCAATTTTAAAGCCATTAAGAAGGTGCATAAATTCCATAAGGGGAAATTACTTATCGAATTATTTTTAGATAGTGCCGGCTCAATCACCGTTAGTGCGGAAAAGGCAAGCGATTTTAAGGCTTGGCTTGGGTATTCTTAACGGAGACTTTTACAAAGCCAACTTTAATTTTTATGCCGATAGCTTGACCATTTTCGGGGTCTGCTCCAAATTCTAAAGGGAGTTTTTGCCGCTTGTTGTACTACTGTTTTTAAGTTCATAGATAGGCCATCCTGAGCGGATAAAATCCTATTTTCCCATGATCTACCGGACTACTCTCTTCCTATATCCGATGGTAGCATTCAGATTCTAAACTCATAGGCATTGCCGTAGAAGCGTGTTGGCAGCGGAAAAATAAGTATATTGGTAATAAGAGCGGTGGGTGTAATGCATTTGGGCTGTGACTATTAGTAAAATATCATTTCTTATTCTATTCCTTTTGTTTTCCTCTTACACTGAGCGAGAACGCACCTTCGTGAACGATGAGAATGAAGAATTTATACTTGCCGTTCAGGAAGTACCCCTATTAGTAGACAGCGCGGGCGTTTTAACCTTCGATGATGTATTGAATACTCCGAGAGAGTTCAATATTTACCCTCAGTTCAAACCACAGGATTACTGCATATCCTGCACCTATTGGATAAAAGTTCCTTTGCTGGTAGGCAACAATACGAAGAAGCAATGGCTGTTGGAATTCTATGATCAAACGATAGATGAAATAACCGCTTACTTTCCGCAGGCTGATGGCTCCTATAGTTCAGAATCAGTAGGTGACCGCTTTCCTTTCAGAGAAAAGGGGTTTTTACATAAAAACTTCGAATGGCTACTGAACGCGAATATCTCAGGTCAACAGGACATCTATTTCCGGGTCAAGTCACACACTTATGCTGATATTCGAATAGCCATACGAACGGTAAATAGATTCATTTACTACTCGCTTAACGAGTATTTCCTCTACGGCCTCTTCTATGGTATGATCTTCATCATTGCCGTATATAATCTGCTGATGTTTCTGGCTATTCGCGAAAGAAAATACTTGTTCTATGCCTTTTACATACTAAGTGTTGGGATATATGCCATGTGCGTTGATGGTATTGCTTTTCAGTACCTTTGGCCCAATTCGCCGGAATGGAATCAGATCGCCTATGGTTCGGCTCGGTTTTCCTTAATATTCTGGTCACTATTGTTTGCCCGACGCTTTTTGAACACCGCTGCGAGAGCCCCGAAACTCGACAAGCTCTATAAATGGGCAATCGGACTGAGGGTTACTCTATTTTTCTACACCATCACGTTTGATCATGATCTTTTTGAATATACAAGTGTCGAAATTTTGCCCTTAACCTTAATTTTCTACTCCAGTATACATGTACTGCTTCGTGGATACAAACCGGCACGCTTCTTTGTGGTGGCTTTCGGTTTTCTCTTTTTAGGTTTTCTGATCAAGGCACTGCTCTACCTCTCTGTCATACCTTTTGTTATTTTATCGTACTACAGCTTACATGTTTGCTTTCTGTTCGAAATGCTTTTTCTCACCTTCGCACTAAGTGACAGAGTGCGCATTCTGAAGTCAAATCGAGATAGAGCGTTGAAAAGGATCATTCTTCAGCACCAGGAAAATGCCAAGCTCAAAGACAAGGTAAACCTGGAACTCGAAGAAAAGATACGACAACGTACCAAGGAATTGGAAGAAAAGAATTTGGAACTGGCAGAGAGCAATCAGCGATTATATCAGCAGACCAATGAGATTAACCGAATTAACTCCACGCTGGATCTGGATAACTGGAAGCTAAAGAACAACATTAAGGAAATACTTCAAGATAGATTAATTAATAAAAACCTTACCTTGGAGCAATTCCAAAAAATATTTCCTGACCAAATTACCTGCTATCGGTTTTTGGATCGATTGAAATGGGACAACGGATACCAGTGTACTAAATGTTCTAACACGAAGTACTCGAAGGGACAAACTAAATTTTCCCGAAGATGCTCGAGATGTGGATATGATGAATCCATCACGAGTAACACCGTATTTCACCGGATCAAATTTCCTATCGAAAAGGCCTTTTACATTCTTTACGTGACCAACAACCGCAAGAACGAATTCACCCTGGATGAGCTCTCGGAAATGCTCGACTTAAGGAGAAACACCGTATGGAGTTTCAAAAAGAAGATAGA
>JBCCIX010000271.1:0-6044 GCA_039028075.1 Bacteroidota bacterium
AAAAAATGATTATAAGTAGTTTTGGAAAATCGGTTTTACCCTAAACCCTAAAGGGAACCCGATTTTCCTCGATTCACCCTTCAGGGCCGGGGTTAGAAAATCGAGGAAATCCATGATAATTGTTTTGTCGTGTACTGTAATGTACGAAAATAAGGCTTCTATATTTTCGACGAAAATTCTATTTCAAGTCACTTCCACTTATAAATGGCTAGGTTTTACCTGTTTTATGCGACTGAAGAAATTGCAATGTCCCCATACATGTGACCAATGCATAAAACTTCGTCTATTGTATATTCAGATTACATCAAACTAAAAATGGATCTAGCGCCATGGAAAATTCAAAAAAGATAGTAGTTCCTTTTGATGCCGACGACAGGTCATTGAAGGCTTTGACGTATGCCGCTAAACTGGCCACGGGGCTTGGTGCCCATATTATAGCACTGCACGTATTCGATGCGGATCAGTTTGGTTCGAAAGCACAGTTCCAAACCGAGTTTGATCACTTGATAAATAAACGTCTGAAACCTTTGCTCATGCGTATCGGAGAAGCTTATCCTAAGGTGAAAAAAATACAGCTTCAAACCCTGGGTAAAACGCATTCCCTTCCTCGCCATATCATTGAGTTTGCCGCTACGCACCAGATCGACTTTATAGTGATGAGAAGCCATGGATTGGCAGATATGAATGACTGGGAGCGTCATTTCAGGACCATAAATGCGTATCAGGTGGTGTTGGAAGCCCAGTGTCCGGTATTTACTTTTACCGAAACTTCTACCCATCCTCAACTAAAGCATATTTTGGTTCCTATAGATTTAAGTGACGGCAGTTTATTTAAGGTACCACTTGCCGTCTCTCTGGCCCAAAAGTTTGGAGCTTGTTTGCATCTCCTTTCTGCTTCTGAGTACAAGGAAGACCACGAAGAGCTGCAGGAAAAGTTGGATAACGTACGTGGGCAAATAGCGAACGAAGGGGTAAGACTAAAGAGTAACCCAATATTTGTTGGTACCCTTCGCGAGGCGGTGCAGTCCTACGCCAAGTCAACTGAAATTGATTTGGTGACGATCATGAGTCGTCCAGGCTTCCGGTGGTCGGATATATGGGTATCGCCCAAAGCAAAACGGATTATTTCGCGATCCCGCGTACCGGTATTAAGCCTACGTTCAAAGCAGCCGTTTGATCCTGCCATTTAATGGCCTTAAGAAAGGTTAATCTTTGTTTTACGCTAGGCTAGAAACTACTTCATTCGTTTTTAGAGCCTTCGCAAGCTTTGTTCTTGATGTTTTCCTTTCAGCACCTGTGAAATAAGGGTTAATAATGACCAGACTTGCATTTTGAGAGGAAAAGTGTCTGCCATCTCCCAAATAAGTAGTCTAAGATATCGGATAAAATGAGCCTTTCTAAAAGTTAAAGCGGATTTTCCCATGTGATAAACTGAAAATCTATCGACTCTAATTAAAATACCTAACTTACCATGTGACTTTTTAGGAATGCATCGTCCTAATTGAGTTGAAATCGTTAGATTATCTCAAATGATCTTTTTGATCAGATCCTATCGCTTTTGGATAAAGGCAGAAAGGCCCTTCGAAAAGTTAAAATCAGGAGTAATAACTGCTTTTCGGAATTGATTTTAAGAATTTTATTCATGTCCTTAAATAAAAAAATATGAAAATTGCTGTACTATCGAGAAATCCAAAATTATATTCAACCCGACGTTTAGTTGAAGCCATAGAAAAACGAGGCCACGTGGGAGTGGTATTGGATCACCTAAAATGTGATATTATCATGGAAGATTCAGGACCTGCTGTATTTTACTTAGGCAAGCAGGTCAATGATGTGGATGCTATTATTCCTAGAATAGGTGCTTCAGTAACGTTTTATGGAACCGCCGTGGTAAGGCAATTTGAGATGATGAAAGTGTTCAGTGCGGTTGACTCCCTGGCTATAACCCGGTCCAGGGACAAATTGAGAAGCTTACAGATTCTATCGAGATCCGGGCTGGGTATGCCTAGAACAGCTTTTACAAACTTTAGCAAAGAGGAGAACAAGGTCCTGAAGCATATCGGAGATGCGCCCGTGGTCATCAAGCTGTTGGAAGGCACCCAAGGATTAGGGGTAGTGCTCGCGGAAACCAACAAGGCCGCCAAGTCTGTAGTTGAGGCTTTTGACAGCCTAAAGACCCGGGTAATTTTGCAGGAATTTATAGAAGAAGCCGGAGGCGCGGATATACGGGCATTTGTAGTCAACGGCGAGGTAGTAGGTGCCATGAAGAGACAAGGCAAGGAGGGAGAGTTCAGGTCCAACCTCCATCGCGGTGGACAGGCCAACGTCATTAAGTTGAGTAGATCGGAAAAGTCAACTGCTTTAGGTGCGGCGAAAGCCATGGGACTGGCAATAGCTGGTGTAGATATGCTCCAATCAAAAAGAGGACCTATGGTGCTGGAGGTAAACTCTTCTCCGGGGCTTGAAGGCATCGAAACCGCAACGGGGGTGGATATTGCGGATAAAATTATTGAATACATCGAGCAATCTGCCTCTAAGAAGAGAAGGCCCAAAGACAAGGTCAAGGCGTAACCTAATAATGTTTATCAATCAAGTAGAAATACCTGCGGGTGAAACCAAGCGCATCGAAGTAAATATTGCAAAGCTACCGTCCCATACCCCGATCGATATTTCCATAACCGTTTCGAGGTCTGATGTGCCCGGCCCTACACTTCTGTTAATGGGTGGGCTACATGGAGACGAGATAAATGGAGTTGAGATTGTCCGAAGAATTATTGAGCGAGGATATCATGTTCCGGACAAGGGGACGGTAATCTGCATTCCCATCATTAACATCTATGGATTTATCCATTTTTCAAGATATGTGCCTGACGGCAAAGATGTGAATCGCTCTTTTCCGGGAAACAGCAATGGGTCACTGGCCTCAAGAGTGGCTAAGTACTTAATGAAAGATATTATACCTAAAATCGATTATGGGATAGACTTTCATACAGGAGGGGCGGATAGAACCAATTACCCGCAAGTGAGAGTTATGATGAATGATCCTCAGAATCAGGAGCTAGCTCAGGCCTTTTATGCTCCTTTTACGCTGCACTCTAAGTATCGGCCTAAATCACTACGGCAGGCTGCGGCTAAACTTGGCAAGAAAATACTGGTATACGAAGGGGGTGAGTCCTCCAGGTTCGATGAGTTTGCGATCCAGCAAGGTATCTACGGAGCGGTGAGGGTTATGAAACATTTAGGGATGACGGCGCGATCTACAGCGCAAGCCGAATACAAGAATCAGATGGTTACGCGTTCTTCGTGGGTTAGGGCAAGGGCGTCCGGAATTTTTCAGAGTGCCGTTTCCAGCGGTCAGCACATTACGAAGAATCAATTATTAGGACATATCACTGATCCTTTCGGCGATTTTAAAATACCGGTAAAATCAACAAAAACAGGTTATGTTATCGGTCTAAATAACAATCCAATACTGCACCAGGGAGATGCCATTATGCACATTGGTATTATCGGGTAAGCTGGTAGACAAATAAATCATATATTAAGGCTAACGAAACCTTTAAAAAAGAGCCAATTAAGAAAGATGCTTATGCTCCGTAATTATAGAATTTTGTGAAAGGCAGATACCGAATTACCCACTGCTACTGTATACTAATAGTGTAACAATAAAAAAGCACTTACGCAAACTTAAAACGTAAGTGCTTTATTACTAATAACGCGGTCTGGACGAGACTCGAACTCGCGACCTCCTGCGTGACAGGCAGGCATTCTAACCAACTGAACTACCAGACCCTTTTTTAAAGTGTTGCAAAGCTATAATGGTACATCAGAATTGCAAAGGAAACCATGAAAATAATTGAATGGAATTCAATCGATAGTGGAGTGTGCCTAACGTATGTTTGCAACTACAAAGTAAATTATATTTTTGTACCTTAAACGGTGAGAGTAGATGGTATTAGATTTTGAAAAACCAATAGCCGATCTGGAAGCTAAACTCAGTGATATGAAAAAATTGGCTTCTCAGAGCGACGTAAATGTAAACGATGCAGTGGCTCAATTGGAGGATAAAATAAGCAAATTAAAAAAAGACACCTTTAACAGTCTCACGCGCTGGCAACGTGTTCAACTGTCTCGGCATCCCGACCGACCTTACACGCTAGACTACATTTACCATATAACCGATGATTTTTTGGAATTGCACGGTGATAGAGCTGTTAAAGACGACAAGGCTATGGTCGGTGGCTTCGGATCGGTTTCCGGTACAACCGTCATGCTGATTGGCCAGCAAAAGGGTAGAAATACCAAACAGAGGCAGGAGCGTAATTTTGGTATGGCGAATCCTGAGGGATATCGGAAAGCACTTCGTTTAATGAAGTTGGCTGAAAAATTTAATACGCCTATTGTTACTCTCATTGATACGCCAGGCGCTTATCCTGGGTTAGAAGCCGAGCAACGAGGGCAAGGCGAAGCCATAGCACGGAATTTAAAAGAGATGTTTATGTTAAAGGTTCCCGTGATATGCATCGTTATCGGCGAAGGAGCATCAGGTGGCGCTTTGGGTATTGCCATTGGTGATCGTGTGCTTATGTTGGAAAATACCTGGTATTCCGTAATATCGCCGGAATCTTGTTCTTCCATACTGTGGAGAAGTTGGGATTACAAGGAGCAGGCAGCAGAAGCGTTAAAACTAACGGCTAAAGATATGACCAAGCTCGAATTGGTAGATGGTATTGTTAAGGAGCCAGTTGGTGGAGCCCACACGGACTGGAAATGGATGACGGATGAATTAAAGCGGGTTATTCTGGAAGAAATAAAGGCCTTAAGTAAAAAGTCCCCCACGCAGCGTATTGAGGCGCGCATAGAAAAATTCTCTGGAATGGGAGTAGTTCAGGAATGATAGATCTTACTACTTGGTTTATCGGTCGGAAATTGCTGTAATTTAAACTTTACTATCCCCAAAAACCGGCCCTCATTTTTCAAATATCAGTCCGTTAAAAATCATTTAATATGCATCTTACCGTAGTCAATACAGGTTATTTTAAGCTTGATGGGGGTGCCATGTTTGGCGTGGTACCAAAAAGTATTTGGCAGCGTACCAATCCTAGTGATGAGAATAATATGTGCTCCTGGGCGATGAGAAGTTTGCTTATGGAAAATGAAGGTCGCGTAGTGCTTATAGATAATGGAATGGGTAACAAGCAAAGCGATAAATTCTTCAGCTACTACTATTTACATGGCGATTATAGCTTAAAACGCTCTCTGCACAAAGCGGGTATTGGTGAGGATGAGATCACTGACATGTTTCTAACTCATCTTCATTTTGATCATTGTGGTGGAGGTGTTCAAAAAGGAAATGACGCTTACGAGTTGACGTTTAAGCGAGCTAATTACTGGTCAAATAGAGACCACTGGCAGTGGGCTACCGAACCTAACGACAGAGAAAAAGCAAGCTTTTTAAAAGAGAATATTGACCCTATCAAAGAAAGTGGGCACCTCAAATTTGTGGATCTTACCCATCCCAAGGGATTCGATCTTTTTGAGATTATAACCGCGGATGGTCATACCGATAAGCAAATGTTGCCTAAAATAAAGTATAAGGATCATACCATCGTGTTTATGGCAGATTTACTACCGTCTGTCGGTCATATTCCGCTGCCGTACGTTATGGGTTATGACACGCGGCCGCTATTGACACTGAGCGAAAAGCGCAATTTCCTCAATGAAGCGGCGGACAATAACTATATACTGTTTCTTGAGCACGACCCAACTCACGAGTGCTGTACAGTTAAGCATACGGAAAAGGGCGTTAGGTTAAACCGCACCTTTCCACTATCCGAGATCCTATAATGAAGTTTGGTGTTGTTCTTTCCGGCGGAGGTGTTAGGGGAGTAGCGCATTTGGGCATACTAAAAGCTTTGGAAGAGGCAGAAATTAAAATTCACACTATAGCAGGCACCAGTGCCGGATCTATCATAGCACTTTTTTATTGTTCTGGTTTTACTGTTGAGCGCATTCTCGAAATTATCTTGGACCTTCGGACCTTT
>JBCCIX010000272.1:0-6027 GCA_039028075.1 Bacteroidota bacterium
AGTTTTATGTTCAGGCCTGAAGTTGCAGTTATGGTTTTCGGGTTTGGTTCCTTCTTCTTTCTTAGTAGATATTTAAGCCTTGGTTCTTTAATAGGGGCTATTTTCGGCGGGGTTTGTGCGTCATTGGCATTTTTAACTCATCTCAATGCCCTGATTTTTCCTGTGGCGGGGTTTTTATTTTTACTTTTTTTTAGAAAATGGGAAGGGCTCGCGGTTTATTCTGTAATTACCGCTTTGTTGAGTTCGATTTATTTTTGGAATTTAATCGACGCAGAAATATTTCAAGTGTACCAACACCAGCTTCAAAATTGGCCTACGCATCAGGATGCATTTAGTTCAAAAGTTGAAGGAGGTTTTTTTGGGATCCTATCTCATAATGTGCTTAGGTTATTAAATGAACACAAAAGGTATTTCTGGGATCAGGATGTTTGGGGTATTAGTGGTCTTTTCCTGCTAGCACTAATCTCAAAATTTAAATATTTGATGCAAACCCATAAGCCGTTGACTACCTACACCTTGATAGTAATGGCCTGTTTGGGAGTATTAAGTAGCGGCCATAGCCCTAGGTATCTGGTATATTTAATGCCATTTATGGTGCTTATAGTGGTTCTGGTCATCCATAACCTCTCAGCTAATAAACGCACCGTCTTGAAGGCCCTGTTTGTCCTTTTCTTAGCAGCCCATTTTATTTTTGCTACCACCGCGTTAATTTCTATCTTGAAGAGAAACCGTGATTATGTGAACATACATAGCCAATTATTATCTTCAATTCCACGCGATCAAAAGGTCTTGGGTCCATGGGAAATGATTTACAATGGAATTAAATCCCATGAATTACATTCTTTCAAGACCTATGAGTATATAGAAGATCAGGAAAAACGAAAACTATCTCAACTTCAACTTTTGGAGCTGGCTGCCGATAAATTTCAGATGGACTACATTATTTTAGATGAAAAAAGAAAGACATCAAAAGAGTTTGAATGGTTTAAAAACTGGAGGATTGAAGACAATCCGCATTATCGGATTGAACATCAATTTGAAAACTATTTGATCTTAAAAAGAAAACGTTACTATTAGTTTTTTCCCAGGTAATGTCCATGATCAGCCATTTCTAACATTTCCTTATCACCTCTACTATCACCGTAGGCGTAGATCTTTGAATAAATTGTAAGGTCAATTTTTTCCTTTATTCGACTCACCTTTTCAGGGCCATAGCAGTTTGCTCCAAGTATCTTGCCTGTGAGGATATTGTCTTTTTTTTCTAACCGTGAGGCAATTACTTCCGCGCCATGTTTTGCAGCCCAGGGACGTAGCCAGTTCTCAAAAGAGGCAGAGACTATGTAAACGTCATCATTTTGAGATAAGTGGTTGCTCATAAGTTCTACCGTTTCAGAGTTAAGCATGCCGGGTATTTTACGAGTGGCGAATTCTGAAGCTTTTTCATTGAACTTGCGTTCATCGTGACCACCAAATAAATAGCTTAACAAAGTTTCTTTTGCTTTCCAATTCGGAATAATTCCAAGTTTGAAAAGGACCAAGATCGGCAAATGAAGCACAATTGCTAAGATCAATTTTGCAGAGCCGTGATAATACTTTACAAACTCAATAAATGAGTCTCTCGTAGTAAGAGTACCGTCAAAATCGAATAACGCCAGCGATTTATTGCTCAAAGTTTTAATCTCTTAAAAATAGATTCCGGTATACATCGAATCACAAACATGACCAAGCGCCAAACTGGTAGTACATAGATGGAGTTTTTTCTCTTTTCCACAGCGCTTTTTATTGCGGAGGCTACTCGTGCTGGTGAAGCTGTTAACAAAGGAGGTAAGTCTAAGCCCTCAGTCATCTTTGTTTTAACAAAACCAGGTTTTACCGTCAGTACATGAATTTTTTCTTTGAATAAGCGATTTCTTAGTCCTGAGAGATATGAGGTAAAAGCAGCCTTTGAAGATCCGTAAAAATAATTACTTTGTCTTCCACGATCCCCAGCCACAGATGATATGCCAACAATAACACCTTTTTTTTCTGCTGTCATTTTTTTTGCCAAGGCTTCAAGTATGGAGGCAGCCCCTAAGTAATTGACTTCCATTATTTCTTTGGCGTGCGCCCAATTTCCTTGTGCTTTTTCCTGATCACCTAGATAGCCAAATACGCATACTGCAACATCTGGAACCTGTCTCATTGAATTTGTAGTTTCCTGGTGTGATTGGTAATCTAGCGCGTCAAATTCGAGCACCTCTACTGAAACTTCGAATTTGATTTGTAAATCACTACTGATCGGGCTAAGACTATCTATGCTCCTGGCGGCCAAGGTTATTTTGTATTTGTCTTTTGCATATGCATGTGCCAAGGCTTTTCCAATGTCTGAGGTAGCCCCTAAAATCAAAACGTGTTTATCTCCCATATTAGGTTATATTGAGACGATAGGATTGATCGGAGGCGAACTGATAATTCGGATTATATTTTTTGATGATATTAACCCATTTATCAAAACCGGCATAACTGGTCTTAAATACTTCGCTTTGCATTCTGGCATCTTTAGTAAGGTAAATTCTTCCGTTGTAGTTTAGAACTATTGAATCTAACTCATCTAAAAACTCAAGCAACCCTTTTTTAATAGGGAAATCCAGGGCAAGAGTAAGCCCTTCCATAGGAAAAGATATCAAATCGTCCTGCTTCCCGAAGGCTTTTAAAACGGCCAAAAAAGAGCCCATCCCTTTACGCCTAATTTTATCAAGTATTTCTATTAAACCCTCTTTTCCGGATGCTTTAGGCAAAACAAATTGATATTGGACAAAGCCAACCTTACCGTACATTCTATTCCAACTCAGAATAGAGTCTAAGGGATAGAAGAACGGTTCATAGGGCACAATGCTGTTGATTTCTTTTTTAAAGTTTTTAGCGTAAAAGAGTGCGTTAAATGATTGAATGGATAGTTTGTTGAGCGCGAAGGATGGAAAATTAAAGGGTATAACCAGCTTGGTTTTTGGTTTAAAATGAAAAGGTTGTTGTCTTTGTCGGGAATTTAGCTCTGTCAGTTTGGAGTGCTCACCACAGATTAGAATACTCCGCCCAAAGCCTTTACCGCCTTTCAGGCAGTCAATCCACGCCATCGAATAGGTATAGGATTCATACTTCTCGAAAAGATCAATTATCTCATCAAGATTTTTTGCTTTTATCTGTCGCTGAGTGATGTAGGCACTTTCAATGGGCTTAAGTTTAAACGTGGCATTGAGTATTATTCCGGTCAAGCCCATTCCACCACAGGTGGCATCAAACAAATCTCTATTGAGGTCTTTACCGCAGGTCCTGATTTTTCCATCACCCGATAATATTTCAAACGCTATTAAATGGTTAGAAAATGAACCTTCTTTATGATGATTTTTTCCGTGAACGTCTGATGCTATGGCACCACCAACCGTAATGAACTTTGTTCCGGGTGTTACCGGTAAAAACCAACCTTTGGTCACGGTAACCTCCAAAATATCACTAAAAAGTACACCAGCTTCACATTTGATAACCCCTTTTTGGGTATCAAAAGATAGCATTCTGTTATAGTTAAGCGTGGAAATGGCTCTTTTACCTATGGCTGAATCTCCGTATGAGCGGGCGTTACCACGCACCACTTGGCTTTTACCATGACCCAGAATAGTACTTAATTTCTGAATTGTATCAAACGATTCCTCGTAAGCTAGCTGCTTCGGGTAATTACCCCATCCTGAGATCTGTTTCATATCATCTAAATGTATAAAATGAGGCAAAAACTCAAGACCCACAAAAACAGCGTTACTTGTATGAACCTATCCGTATAGATTACTCTGACCGGAGAAGAACTGTTATTCTCGACTAAGGCTAATTGTAGATACCTCAAAACCCCTACAATTACAAAAATAGCCGTGAAATAAAGGTATTCAAAACCTATTCTGTCTAAAACTTCACTAGATATAGTATACATAATGTACGCAACGATTAATACGGTAGAAAGCATCGTCATTGCGGCATTAACGAAGTCAAGGTTGTATTTTTCTGATGATTTCCGGACAGAAACTCCCGACTTTGTGAATACCAGTATGTCGTCTCTTCTCTTAGCAATAGCCAGGAAAAAGGAAAGTAAAAAAACGATAATCAAAAGCCACTTTGACATGACAACATCTGCCAAAAAGCCTCCGCCCAAGGTTCTCAGCACAAAGCCAAATGCCAAAATGACCATATCGATAATAGCTACTTTTTTTAAACCAAAGCAGTAGCCAACATTAAAGACAAAGTAGCTAGACACCGTAAAACCAAAAGTAGGGTCTAGCCAAAAACCAATACCTATACCGATAGCACTAAAGCCAACTAAAGATACAATGGCAGTTGGTTGGCTCACTTTACCTACTGCTATTGGTCTGTATTTCTTGACAGGGTGCAGCCTATCTAATTCAACATCTTTTAAGTCGTTCAATATATAAATAGCACTTGAAACGAGACTGAATGAAACAATCCCAGCTAAGCATTTTGATATTATTTCCGGTTCCAGCAATGAACCGCCAAAAAATGGTGCAATAAGTATGAAAAGATTTTTAACCCACTGCTGCGGACGTATGAGTTTAATGAAATGCTTCATTAGATTAACTATGCTATTTAATTTCTAAGACCAGTAATCTTTTTTATAGTTCGTCTGAGTCTTGCTACTTTCCTGTCAAAGATATCTAGACGAACGGCAAGTTTATAATATTTAATAGTTGATGGAAATAGAGGTTCTATATCCGGCTGGCTTCTTTTTAGATAGGCATATTCATGGGCCTTGGCTAAAGCTGATCTGCTTTTTTTTGGATTCGCATCTATGAAATAGATTTCCCCTTCTGAGATCAGAAAATTTCTGATCTGAGCGTCCCCATGTAAAACGTCTTTTTTGTGCAGCTGTCCAAGCGCATGAACTACCCTGGTAAAAGTAGGGTTCTGATCCAAACATTCTTGGGCCTTCAAGAAAAAATAAAGAACCCAGGAGTCTGTTACCATGCCCCAATTTCGATATTCACAGGCCAGATACCCGTTGGTGGTTTTAAATCCCAGTGTGCTTAAAAAACGCATGCCCATGAGGTTCTTAAAAGCTTCACTTTTTCTAAAAATTGTCAAGAAACGGATCCAAGGTTTCTTGTTTTTTTCAATGGGCACCTTTAATACCAGGTCTAGATTATTCAATGCTATACGCAAAACTCTACTGCGGGAATGGTCCTTCAGTACCTCCACGAGTTGAAAGTCTTTGTTTTCAACTTTACGTACAATTTCCTGGGTTTCTTGCTCGCTTAATTGACTATTAACGAGTATTCTTCTATTACCGTTCTTGTATATCAAAACTGGTTAATCTTCGTTGGCAAAATAAACCATTTTTATGGTATACGAGTCTTAAACAGGAACATGTCACAATAATGACATGTCGCTCTTTTTTAGGAACGCTTTTTGATCTATGTGGTAGTGCAATAGATACATTTTGCGTATAAAGAGTAATTCTCATTGATTAATTTTGAACCAATGTCTGAAAAGCGTAAGAGTTATACGAGAAAAGAAAAACAATTGATCTTTGATACGGAGTTTCTGCCTCACATTGACTCTATGTACAATTTTGCTTATCGACTTACTTTTGATGAAGATGACTCCAAAGACCTTGTTCAGGATACTTACCTTAAAGCTTACCGCTTTATAGCTTCCTTTGAAACAGGAACTAATGCGAAGGCTTGGTTGTTCAGAATACTTAAAAACAGCTTTATAAACGACTTTAGGAAGAAAAGTAAAGAACCTTCCAAGGTAGATTATCAAGAGGTAGAGTCATATTATAACTCTGACGAAGTAGATAAGACCATCACGACGGATTTAAGGGTTGAAACTGTTCAGGATATGATTGGTGATGAAATCTCCAATGCCCTCAATGCGTTAGATGTTGATTTTAGGACAGTAATTATTTTATGTGATCTTGAAGGTTTTAAGTATGATGAAATGGCAAAGATCCTCGATATTCCCATAGGAACAGTTAGATCACGATTGCAC
>JBCCIX010000273.1:0-6024 GCA_039028075.1 Bacteroidota bacterium
AACATGGGGTTACCCAACTCCAATCATATCTCTAAGATCATCGTCCATCCGCAAAATTCAGACATTATCTGGGTGGCCGCTCAGGGACCACTCTGGACCAGTGGCGGCGACCGTGGCCTCTATAAAAGTAAGGATGGAGGGACTACTTGGAAGAAAGTGCTTGGTCAGGGGAAGTGGACCGGTGTGACCGATGTCGTGATTGATCCCAAAGATCCTGAATGGCTGTATGCAGCTACCTGGGATCGTCACCGTACGGTAGCTGCCTATATGGGCGGCGGGCCTGGATCCGGACTGCATCGCAGCAAAGACGGAGGGGAAACCTGGGAGGCATTGACTTCCGGTATTCCCAAAACCAACTTGGGTAAAATTGGCTTGGCCATCTCACCGTTCAACTCGGATGTACTGTATGCCGCCATAGAAGAAGACCTGAGAAAAGGAGGTATTTATACATCTACCAATCGTGGTAAAACCTGGGTCAAGCAATCGGATGCCGTATCAGGGGGTACAGGGCCTCACTACTACCAGGAGCTGTATGCTTCACCACACCACGAAGGCCGTTTGTATTTGGCCAACAACAGCATGCTGGTTTCCGATGATCACGGGAAGACTTACCGGGTGCTCGATAGAGAAGGTGTTCACTCCGATAGCCACGCTATCGGCTTTACTAGTGATCCCAATTATATCTTACTGGGGACGGATGGTGGTCTCTATCAGACCTATGATTTGGCTAAAAACTGGAATTTTATCAATAATATGCCCATTACACAATATTACAAACTGGCTGTGGATGACTCTGAGCCATTTTATTACATCTATGGAGGCACACAAGACAATGGGTCACACGGTGGCCCTTCGAGAACACCCAACTCTACGGGCATCCGAAATTCGGATTGGTGGAAAACGTTGGGTGGTGACGGGCACCAGTCGGCCATTGAACCTGGTAACCCCAATATCACTTATGCGCAGAGCCAACACGGCGTACTTCACCGCATTGATCAGATCACCAAGGAACAGGTGTATATTGCCCCCCAACCCGAGGAAGGCGAACCTGAGGAGCGCTACAACTGGGATGCACCCATTCTGGTAAGCCCCCATGATCCGGCTACTATTTTTTACGCCTCATCCAGGGTTTGGAGGTCGGAGAATAGAGGCGATAGGTGGACGGCTATCTCTGAGGACTTAACTCGGCAGGAGGAGCGTATCTCCCTGCCCATAATGGGAAGGTTACAGAGCTATGAGAATCCTTGGGACCTCTACGCCATGTCCTATTATAGCACCATTACTTCATTGGCTGAATCACCAAAACAAAAAGGACTCATCTACGCGGGTACGGACGATGGCCTTATTCAGGTGACAGAAGATGGAGGTCAAAACTGGACTAAAATTGAGTTGGGTGGGATAAAGGGCTTACCGGGTAGACCTTTCGTCAACGATGTGCGAGCTGACCTTTTTGACGCGAATACGGTGTACGCTGCTTTGGACAATCATAAGTATGGTGATTTCAAGCCTTACTTGATCAAGAGTACAGACAAGGGAAAGTCCTGGTCGCTAATGAGTGGCAACTTACCGGATAAGCACTTGACCTGGAGGTTAGTACAAGACCATATAGATCCGATGCTGCTTTTTGTAGCCACGGAGTTTGGCATTTTCTTTACCAAAGATGGAGGTGCCAAATGGATTAAACTGAAAAACGGTGTTCCTACTATTTCATTTAGAGACCTTACTATTCAACGTAGGGAAGATGACCTGATCGGGGCATCTTTCGGTAGAAGTTTTTATGTGTTGGATGATATTTCCCCGATCCGGGAGATGCAGCCCTCTGATTTGAAACTTGAAGCGAAGTTATTCTCAGTACGAGACGCGTATTGGTATGATCAATATTCGGCCGTAGGATCACAGGGATCGATCTATTCGGCAGAAAATCCGCCCTATGGTGCCACATTTACCTATTTTCTTAGTGATACCATTAAAACGAAGAAAGCGCTACGGAAAGAAAAGGAGAAAGCGCTTAACAAAAAGAACAGTAACGTGCCGTTTCCCGGCTGGGAAGCCCTCCAGCAAGAAGCCTGGCAAGAAGCACCACAGATTGTATTAGTCGTGAAGGATAACGATGGAAAAGTGGTGAATCGCGTTATGGGAAAGAATAAAGTAGGGATCACCAGGGTCAACTGGGATCTGAGCGTCTCTCCACGAAGTGTAGTCGAGCTTGAAGGGAATAATAGCAGCTGGACTTTTCAAGCGATTCCGGGCACCTACACAGTCAGCCTTAACAAAGTCGTGGACGGTGTGATGACCGACCTATCTTCCCCCCAATCATTTGAAGTTAAGCCACTATGGAAAGAGACCGCTTTGCCACCGGCTAGCAAAGAAGAGATTGCTACATTTATTGCTTCTCTGGAGGACTACCGACTGGAGATGAGTCAGTTAGCCTTAGACCTTAACAATTCCATGAAGAAAGCGAAAGCCATGAAGACCGCCTTAACCAGGGCTAAAAATCCTGTGGGTGATTTGATCAAGCAATTGCACGATGCGAATCAAAGGTTGCTACAGTTGAATTCGCAAGTGAACGGGAATGCAGCGAAAAATGCAATAGGCGCAGATGAAACCTCTATTCCGTCGCCAAGAGGCAGGTTCTTCTATGCGGCCAGGGGGGCAAGTACTACCCATGGGCCGACGGATACGCATAAGTCCAGCTTGGAAATCGGAAGTAAACAATTGGCATCGATCAGAAACGAATTGGATGACATTCTCGACAACGTGATGCCTAAACTTGAACAATCCATGGAAGCGGCAGGAGCTCCGCCAATTGAGACGTATTAAGGAATAATGTAGCAGACGATTTATTAAACCTCCCTCAACGGGTAGAAAGCAACGTTTCAAGTTATTTAAGGACGGTGAAATCTCGTCTTGTAAGGAACTACAGCTGTTAGTGACCTGTAAAAATAGTAGCGGCGAGGAGCGACTTAGCGAATTTTTTCTTTCCAAATTTTTTTGGCATATCAATGTTTTTTGTTGCTTCTTTAAAAATTTTGCAACTATTCGTTGTATTTTTTATCAAATTCACAATTAGTATCTTCAGACAATAGCGTACCATAAGGTGATCTATGAATTTTTCGTCTTAACTTTTTTGTTATTGGATATTTAAAAAATATGATCGGGAGAGAGGTCCGTTAATATAGAATCCGGGAAAGATAGATGAAATCTGGGCAGATTGAATAGATTTGTCCGTAGGGGTAAACCTAAAAAACTCCTGATTAAACTACTCAGTGGAACTTCCGATAAAAATATTGATTTTGAAGAGTTAAGGAATTTATTGAACGGTTGGGGTTTGAAGAAAGAATTAAAGGAAGTCATCATATTTTAACCGAAGAAGAAATAGAGGAAATATTGAACATCCAATCAAAATCAGGACAAGCAAAACCTTACCAAGGTAAGCTCATTTATGCTTGAGGCACTTTCAAACAAAAAAGCACAAAACTTAACGTTTCATGCTCAAAGTAGTGGGGAGCAGAATCGAACTGCCGTTCGCCAGCCTGCGGATATCAAACCTCTGCTCATGTTCTGTCATAAACAGTAAAAATCATATTGATCACAAAAACACTAGGTTAAGGCCTTTGCTTTAGTAGCGGGGAGCAGAATCGAACTGCCGACCTCAGGGTTATGAATCCTGCGCTCTAACCATCTGAGCTACCCCGCCACATTTATTTATCTTCAAACCGTGCGCTTAACCACTAATCGGTAATTGGTAGATGTGGAAACTGTATTCAACGGTCCGATTTTGCCAAACGGACCAACTAAATCATTATTGCTATTTTCCATTTTTACCAAATAATTGCAAATTTAATAAGTTTACAAAATAATATCCCAAAGCTCTTTAATTTTTGTTTGGTTTGGCTAGATGTTAAAAATAGTCTAACTTATTCACCGTTTAGGTAGTGATAGTCAATCACTTCATAATCAAATTGTTCATAATAAACGTGTGCTATGGCGAGATACCTATATACGGCTGATTTCGAAATCAACGCCTCCAAGAAAATGCTTTATCCGTATATCTACACTGCCAGCGGGCTTGCCCAATGGATGGCAGATGATGTTACCATAGATGAAGACAAGGTGTTTAACTTTATATGGGACGATGAAGATCATAGGGCTAGGCTAGTTTCGCATCGAACGAATAGTTATGTAAAGTTTGAGTTCGTTTCTGATGATTCCGATGATGAGAAAGCATTTTTTGAATTGAAGCTTGAGATGAATGAATTGACCCAGTCTGTTTTCATAAAAGTTACTGACTATTCAGATATGGATGATCTGGATGAACTACATGATCTGTGGAGTGGCCTTATAGATAATTTGAAAGAGACGGTTGGCGGTTAATCATTTTTATTCGTTGTTTCACTAATTTTGGCCTACTTTTTGTTTTAGTGCGCCGGAATGAAGAAGATCGATAAGCTTATTCTCTCTGCCTTTATAGGTCCATTTTTTCTTACTTTTTTAATTGTAGTATTCATTTTACTTACGCAACATATGTTGAATAAGTTTGATGATATTGTGGGTAAAGATTTAGGTTGGGATGTTCTTTCTCAGTTGTTCTTTCATTTTGCAGTATTTGTGACTCCCGTGGCCATTCCGTTGGCCATTTTACTCTCGTCATTAATGACATTTGGCAATCTTGGTGAGCACTTTGAGCTAACCGCTTTAAAAAGCGCAGGTATATCATTGGTACGGGCACTGCTGCCGATTTTCATTTTTGTTCTCGGACTCACCGTTTTCGCCTTTTATTCCAATAATTATTTTGTGCCTCGATCAGCGCTAGAGGCATATAGCTTGCTCTACGACATCAAACAAAAGAAACCGGCTTTGGACTTAAAACAAGGCGCTTTCTACAACGGAATACCTGACTTTAGTATTAAGGTAAATAAGAAATACCCTGATGGACGTACCCTGGAAGATATAATTATATACGATCATCGAAATCAGAATGGGAATAAGAAAGTAACTCTGGCGGATTCGGGTGCTATGTACACGATTTTGAATGATCGCTATCTCAAACTAGAACTCTTTGAGGGTCATTTCTTTTTTGAGAATAATACGCAGGGGGCTTCGCGTAGAAGCAAGAATGAAACCCTATCCAGAAGCAGTTTTAGCCGAAGTGAATATGTGTTGGACCTTTCCTCATTTGGTCTTACTAGAACCGACCAGGACTTATTCGCCACGAATCGTATTATGAGAAATATTAATCAACTGACTGATGACGTTGATTCTATGCGCCGTCAAATACTCAATCGTAAATTGAAGGTTTTTACCGAAATACCTTACTCATTTTACTATCATAAACGTAGCGATACCATTAGTCTGCCTGCTCACTTACAAGATTACAGCGATTGGAGTGACTCGGTCGAGCTAAATAAGCTAAAGAAAATTGAGGCTGAAAAAGTAGTTGCAGATTCATTGTCCCGTTTCGACAAATCAGATCCTGATCAAGAAACAGAATCGATTGATCAAGAATTAATAAATAAAAATTCCTCGTCAAAACCTGAAGAGTCCGTTGACACAAAGTACAAGCGTCAACGAAGGATTCAGAAACTTGAAGAAAAGCGGAATAATACATCTCGTATCGTTAAACCCGAGAAGTTCAGACCTAGTGGTAAGGTTGAAAGTTCAATACAGGATAAATTACAAGAAGTAGATTCAATCGGGGATGAGGTTGCTCCCATTGATTCGCTAAAGCAAGATTCTGTAATGACCACGGCGCAACTTGTAGATAGCCTGATGAATACTAAAATAGATAAGAAAGGATTACAAACAGCGCTTAGCTTATCGAGACAGGCAAAGAGCAAGTTGCAGGCGGCAAATCAGAGAATTGAACGAATGACGTATGAAAAAGATGTTTATGATATTCAGTATCATAAAATCCTGGCGAACTCCCTGGCGTGTATCATCATGTTTCTGATAGGTGCTCCCCTGGGGGCCATTATTAAAAGAGGAGGGCTTGGGATACCGGTCTTGATGTCGATTATTTTTTTC
>JBCCIX010000274.1:0-5988 GCA_039028075.1 Bacteroidota bacterium
GTATTCATCTACGGTTATGAGTCTCTTTGCTAATTGAACGTCCATGTCTCCTTTTGAATTTATATTAAAATTACACGAAAATACTGAAGGTAGTTGCTAACCCAGTTCTTTTTCAAGCAAAATGCGATGCTCTGAAACATCTGATTTTCGCTCCAGATCAATGATATTGAACCCGGATTTTATGGTAAATAATAGCATGGGGGTAAAGCTATTTCTGGTTTTAATACGAATCCTTTTGAAACCGTTATTTTTAGCCCAACTTTCTTGATGTTGAGCAAGTAACTTAGCTATGCCATGTTGTCGAAGATCCGGAGGTACACCTCCAAACCAGGAATAAAAAAAATCATCGCCTAAATCATAACCCAACTTAAACCCTGCAAGCTCATCTTTAACTGCAGCTATCAGGATCAAGAAGTTTCTCCCCTTAAGTTGCTGCTCGTATTCTTGTTTTGAATAGGGATCAATAAATTCCGGTATTCGAGAGGCGATCTGTATGACTTCATCAAGACTGCCTTCGCGAACACTCACCTCAATTTCACCCAAGGCTAGATGTGTTCTTTTTTGTTTTTTACCAGGTCGTACATGAGCTCTCTGGCGCGGTGTAGTTGCGCTTTCACAGTGCCTAAGGGCGCATCTAATTCCTTAGCGATTTCTTCGTACGATAATTCATCAAAATAACGAAGCTTAACCAGACGCTGATATTTTGCTGGAAGTTTGGTCACAAATAACTGGATCAGCTCGATTTTTTGACTTTTGATGGCTTCCTCCTGCGGATTAAGATTTCGGTCTTCCACATCGATTTGGACGGCCTCACCACTGTCATCGGTATAAGAGGTGTCCAAACTCATGGTTTCCAACCTCTTTTTACGGATAAAATCAATGGCGTTGTTGGTTGCAATTCTGAAAAGCCAGGTACTAAAGGTATAATCTTTTTTAAAGCGAGCTAGGTTTTTAAAGGCTTTGGCGAACGCTTCTATGGTGAGGTCTTCGGCATCATCCACATTTCTGACCATTTTTAGAACCATATGATAGACCGGGCGCTTATATCGATCCATGAGCATGGCAAATGCCTGCTCATCATCTTCTTTCACTGCCTGGTCAATAAGTTTGAAATCTTCGAGGGCCTTATCTGAGAATTGTTTCTTTAAATCCATTTAACGCGTTTAGTAAATAAGGCCATAATCCCTACTGAAGTGTAGTATACTACAAAAATACAATCTAAAGCCATCAAACCCCATAATTCGAATCTTTCTCCTAGCTTCCGATATGAACGTTTAAACGTGAAGTAGAATATGAAGGTTCGTAAAAAAAAACTGCCAGCCAACAAGTAAAGTTCAATTTTAAGGATAGCAAGGCACACAAACAAGGCCCAAAATAACAAGTGACTGAAAGACCATATGGAAAGGATTATTTTGCTTTTGAATGAGTAATATTTGCCAATAGACAAATGCCTCAATTTTTGAAAATAATACGCTTTAAATGTGGTTTTCGGCTTGGACCAAACCAAGTTTTCACTACCAATGGCGATTGCCGTATTTCCTGAGTTCGCATTTTTTTGGATAAATAGATCATCATCACCACCAGTCAGCTCCTGGTAGCCGTTGAAGCCTTTCGATTTGAGGAATAAGCCTTTTTTATAGCCCATATTCCTACCTACACCCATGTAGGGATAGCCCAAGGCGGCAAATGCAATGTATTGCATACCGGTCCAGAGGGTTTCAAATCGTATGAAATAATTAAGAAACCCCTTCATTTTTTCATAGCCTGAGTAACCTAAAACAATGTCAGTCCTCTCATCGAAAGCGCCGGAAATGTGTGTCAGCCAATCATTTGAGTTTGGACGGCAATCGGCATCGGTAAAAATCAATTTTTCGTTGTGGGCTGCTTTAACGCCTAGGGTAATTGCGTATTTCTTTGGATTAATGTGAGCCGGAGTAGTTTGAATATGCACTACGTTCAACTTTGTACTGTCCTTTTTTTTCTTCTCTAAGAACTCCCGTGTCCCGTCGGTTGATCGATCATTGACAATAACCATTTCGAAATTGGGATGCGTTTGTTGCAAAAGTTCGGGAAGTAGTATTTGTAGATTACTCAACTCATTTTTAGCACAAATGATGATCGATAACGGGTCGAGTATAGTGTTTTTAGTTCCGTTCACCTTATTAAACCCTAAGTTGATAAATAATAAATAGCCTATCTGCAGGACCACTGAAATGGTGAAAAGAATGGGGAGTAGGGTATAAAACATGTCGGTTAACGCAAATATAATTGAAGTAGTCAATGCGCTCGCTGCCAGTGTGTATAGTGGCTAATAAAAGTTACTTTTGCGGCCGATTATGAAATTTAACATTCAGGCAAAAGATAAAGGTTCAAAGGCCAGGGCAGGAGAATTATCGACTGACCATGGCGTAATTCAAACCCCAATCTTTATGCCCGTAGGTACAGCTGGCTCGGTAAAAGCGGTTCATCAGCGTGAGTTAAAGGAAGATATTCAAGCCCAGATTATTCTCGGCAATACATATCATCTATACCTGCGACCTGGCCTGGATATTATTGAAGCAGCGGGCGGCTTACACAAGTTTACCGGTTGGGATGGACCAATATTAACGGACAGCGGTGGGTATCAGGTTTATTCCCTGGCGGATTCCAGAAAAATTAAAGAGGAGGGAGTGACCTTTCAGTCTCACATCGATGGCTCTAAGCATATGTTTTCACCTGAAGCGGTGATGGATATTCAAAGAACTATTGGTGCTGATATTATCATGGCTTTTGACGAATGCACACCTTATCCTTGTGAATGCGATTACGCCAAAGACTCGATGCATATGACGCACAGGTGGTTGGAAAGATGCTGTCAACGATTTGATGAGACGCAAGGCAAATATGATTACGAACAAACTCTATTTCCGATCGTCCAAGGAAGTGTTTACAAAGACTTGCGTAAACAATCAGCAGAGGCAATAGCGGGTTTTGAAAGAGACGGAAATGCTATTGGTGGTTTATCTGTGGGCGAGCCGGCTGAAATGATGTATGAAATGACCGACCTTGTTTGCGAAATTCTTCCCAAGGACAAACCTCGTTATCTTATGGGAGTGGGAACGCCGGTTAATATCCTTGAGTGTATTGCTTTAGGTGTTGATATGTTCGATTGTGTTATGCCAACGAGGAATGCGCGAAACGGCATGTTGTTTACTTCCGAAGGTATACTTAATATAAAAAACAAAAAGTGGGAAAGGGATTTTAGTGCCATCGATTCGGATCTGGGCGGGTATGTGGATACGGTCTATTCGAAAGCTTATCTGCGTCATCTTATCATGAGTAAAGAAATTTTAGGTGCTCAAATAGCTAGTATCCATAATTTGACGTTTTACCTACGGCTAGTGGAGCAGGCGCGTGAGCAGATTAAAAAGGGCACATTTTTTGAGTGGAAAGAGCAAATGGTGAAGAAGGTAGGCGCACGTTTATAGATGTATAATGAAGCTGATCGATAAATACATCTTAAAGAAATTTCTGGGGGCCTTTGTATTCACAGTGCTTATCATTGTTTCCGTTATTCTCGTAATTGATGTTACCGAAAAGACTGATAAGTTTGTAAAAGCGGGTGTTTCCACCTCGGAGATCGTGTCTTACTACCTCGATTTTATTCCTTGGATCGGCAATTTTATAACACCGCTGACCACGTTTATTGCTACAGTTTTTATTACGGCGCAAATGGCCGGCCGCACTGAAATTATTGCTATTCTCAGTAGCGGGGTATCTTTTAAAAGGATGTTACTTCCCTATTTCATCGGCGCTTCTGCTATCGCTTTAATGAGTTTTGCCTTTACCGGTTGGGTAATTCCTAATTCAAATAAATCAAGGCTGGCTTTTGAAATAGAACACCTCAAGAGTAAGTTTTATTACGATAAGCAAAATATTCATATTCAGGTAGCTCCCAATACTTATTTATACATGCGCAGCTATAACAATCAGTCGAATGTGGGGTATAGCTTTACGCTAGAGCGGGTAGAAGGAACGGAATTAAAGGCTAAGCTATCTGCCAATCGTATTTCCTGGGATAAGGAAAAGGAGAAATGGAAACTGACTACCTGGAAAACAATAAGCATTGATAGTATCAATGAAATTATGGATACGGGCAAGGAGATGGACACCACCCTGGCTATCCACCCCAGTGAGTTTACCAATAACTATCGCAACTACGATGGCATGACCATCAATGAGTTGAACGAAGAGATCGCAAAACTTAAACTGCGGGGCGCTAGCAATGTAGAGGTATATGAAGTAGAAAAATACACACGCTTCACGGCACCTTTTGCTATATTAATTCTCACCTTCATGGGAGTGATAGTGTCGTCAAGGAAAACCCGGGGAGGTGCGGGTTTTCAAATAGCGCTGGGCTTCTTACTTTCTTTTTTATTCATTCTCTTCTTTATACTAAGCAAGTCGGTAGCGGAGGCCGGTGATATGCATCCTATGTTAGGGGTATGGATACCTAATATTGTCTTCGGTGGAATAAGCCTGTTGATGTATAAGTATGTGCCGAGGTAGAAGAAAAATCCCAAAAGTCAAAAGCTCAAATAACACGATAGAGTAAAGCCACAAGCTCCAAGCGGCCTGAAACCAGCATCCAGCAACAGTTGATCATTGGCTACTGCCCACGCAAATCGCTTCGCACTTTAGGCACTTTGTCCTAGGCTAAAGACTATGCATTTTGCACTTAGCTTCTAGCTTCTAGCTGCAAGCCACAAGCCAAGAGCTCCAAGCTACTAGAAACCAGCATCCAGCAACTGCTGATATCCGCCACCGTCCACACAAATCGCTTCGTACCTTAGCCACTATGCCCTTAGCCCTTAGCCACAATCCAACTGTTATTTGATAATTGCCGTTTGGGTTTTGTAATTTTCCATCGTGTCAATAACTCGCGATTATCTTCAGCTCCACTTTATTGTATTCCTCTGGGGTTTCACGGCCGTTTTGGGTTTACTCATTTCCATTCCTTCGGTAGAGATTGTGTTCTGGAGAACGTTCTTGGCTGCCGCTGGTTTAGGGGTGCTGCTGCTTTTAAGAAAGCGAGATTTCAAAGTAGGACTCATAGAGGGATTAAAAATCGGAGGTACCGGAGTATTGATCTCGTTACACTGGATCTTATTTTTCGCTTCGGCGCGGGTATCAACGGCTTCCGTGTGTTTAGCGGGTATGGCCACCTGCTCGCTTTGGACTAGTTTACTCGAGCCGCTTATCTCGCGAAGGGGTATAAAATTTTTCGAGGTCCTGCTGGGGTTGATTGTTATACTGGGCCTCTACGTCATATTCAGGTTTGAATTGGATCATGCGCTGGGACTAACTATGGCGGTAGTCAGTGCAGTTTTATCCGCACTTTTCTCAGTGATAAACGCCCAATTTACCCACAGGCACAATCCGTATATGATCACTTTTTATGAGATGATTGGCGCTTGTTTGGGAACGGTGTTATTCTTTCCTATTTACACTGAATTCTTTTCGAGTGAAGGGCTACAACTACTGCCAGTTGGGCTGGATTGGCTTCATATTCTAATTCTGGCTTTAGTGTGCACAGTGTACGCCTACTCCATATCTGTAGAGTTAATGAAACGAATGTCGGCGTTTGTGGTGAATCTCGCGGTGAATCTGGAACCTGTTTATGGTATTGTACTTGCGCTGATCATCTTTGGCGATAAAGAGCAAATGCAACCTGGGTTTTACCTGGGAACAGGCATCATCTTACTTTCCGTATTGAGCTACCCCATTCTAAATCGGTTGTTCAAAAGGGGTAAGTTAGTTTAGAAAGCCCGACCAAAAGACTGAAGCTTTCAATTCATCCAAATCGGTTTCACTTTTAAATAATCCATATACCGCCGACCCTGATCCGGTCATACTCGCATAAATCGCCCCATGCTCGTAAAGTCGTTGTTTTAAACGTTCTATTTGGGGGTATTTTGAGAAAACGGAAACTTCAAAGTCGTTAACGAC
>JBCCIX010000275.1:0-5984 GCA_039028075.1 Bacteroidota bacterium
ACTCCATAGAGGTTGAAATTATAGGTGCTGATATTGTAGAATACAATCCAGATCGGGATGTTCAGGGTATCACAGGAGCTCTGGCAGCCAAAATGTTGAAAGAAATCATCGGGAAAATAGTTTAGTAAGAGTATTACTTTAGTGTGAGGATTCCCCGTTTTCGGTACAACTTCGGAAGGCGGGCTCATTCTACCTTAGTCATTATCGTAATGACGTTTTCATAACCTTCGCAAATCGTAAATAAAAAAACTAACTTTGCGGCTTCATTTTTCAGAGAAACAATGATTGCAGCAAACAACGTATCACTACAGTATGGAAAGAGGGTTCTTTTCGATCAGGTAAATATCAAGTTCACCGAGGGCAATTGCTATGGTGTCATTGGCGCTAATGGAGCAGGTAAATCTACATTCCTAAAGATCCTATCCGGAGATATAATACCAAATTCCGGCCAGGTGACCATAGACCAGGGCAAGCGCATGGCCGTACTGCGCCAGAATCACTTTGAATTCGATGAAGAAACCGTCTTGAACACGGTGATGCGCGGTCATACCCAATTGTGGGACCTCATGCAAGAGAAGAATGCCATCTACGAAAAGCCTGATTTCTCTGAAGAGGATGGTGTCAAGGCTTCTGAACTTGAAGCGGAATTTGCTGAAATGGACGGATGGAATGCCGAATCAGACGCTGCGGCATTGTTAAGTGGATTGGGCATCAAAGAGGACAATCACTATCTGCTCATGAAGGAATTAAGTGGTAACCAAAAGGTACGTGTACTATTGGCACAAGCTATTTTTGGAAACCCGGATATTTTGATCTTGGATGAGCCCACCAACGACCTGGATATCCAAACCATCGCCTGGCTAGAAGATTTCCTATTAGAGTTTAAAAACACCGTGATTGTGGTATCCCACGATCGTCACTTTTTGGATACAGTGTGTACGCATATTGCAGATATCGATTTTCAAGCCATTAAACTTTTTACGGGGAATTACTCGTTTTGGTACGAGTCGAGCCAACTGGCACTGGCACAGCGATCAGCGTCCAACAAAAAAGCTGAAGAAAAGAAAAAGGAGCTTCAGGAGTTTATTGCGCGTTTCAGTGCGAATGCAGCAAAATCAAAACAGGCCACCAGCAGAAGAAAGCTGTTGGACAAGATCAATGTGGAAGATATTCAACCCTCGTCCCGAAGATACCCTGCTATCATATTTCAGCAAAATAGGTCTGCAGGGGATCAGATTTTGCAGATTGAAGGCTTAAGTGCCAGCAGTAACGGTAAAACTTTATTTAGAGATCTTGACCTTTTTGTAAATAAAGGGGATAAGATCGCTATCCTAAGTCAGGATAGCCTGGCTATTACTTCATTCTTTCAAATCCTGAATGGCGAAGCCAAGTCTGATTCAGGAGAGTTTAAATTTGGGCAGACTATAACTACAGCTTACCTACCCAACGAAAATGAAAAATACTTCGAGTCAGATGATAACCTCATCGACTGGCTAAGGCAGTATTCCGAAGGTGAGAAAGACGAGGTTTACATCCGTGGTTTTCTGGGGAAAATGCTCTTTTCAGGAGAAGAGGTATTTAAGAAATGCAATGTGCTCTCCGGGGGCGAAAAGGTGCGATGCATGGTCTCACGGATGATGCTACAAGGGGCAAACCTGTTGATGCTGGACGAGCCTACGAACCACCTAGACCTGGAATCTATTCAAGCGTTCAATAATGCCTTGCGTGACTTCCCTGGAACTGTATTATTCACTTCACATGACCATACGTTTACGCAGACTATTGCCAACCGTATTGTAGAAATTAGTCCAAATGGCACTATCGATAAGTTAATGACCTATGATGATTACATTGCTGATGACCGTGTAGTAGCTCAGCGTGAGGAGATTTATGTCTAGAAGTAGATTACCGGGCTAGACCCGGGATCCCGAAATATCATCACGAGATCCCGGCTCAAGGCCGTGAACATGCGTATTTATTTCTTCTTCTTTTTCTTTTTGCCCTTCTTCCCTTCAGGCGCACCAAAAAGCTCATCGTCGTCAATGATAGTAGCAACAATGGAGGTTTTACCTTCATCCATTCGGGTCCAAACAGCGGCGATACGGCCGTCATGGGCAGAGATATTGGTATAGTCACCAAAAAAATATGCTGCATCGGGAGTAAAGGGTGATTCACTGATTTTCACGTTTTCGAAAGTTACCCCAGCATTATTGGAATAGGCCAAATAGACATCCGTTTGATTATCATCATAAGCGCTACGGTCATAGTAAAGTATATACAAATAACCTGTGGTAAAATCCTGGGCCATCCAACTAAAGAACTGGTGCTTACCACCCTCATCATCGTTCACCTTCTTAGGTACAGTCCAGGTGTCACCGCCATTGGATGACCTGGCAAACCAAATGTCAGTATCATTTTCACCGTTTTTCTGATCCGCCCAATTCAGATATAACATCCCGCGATACTGAGAGGGACTATTGTCGGCAATTAATACCGGCATACCATTTGTTCGATTGATTCCCGGAATATCAAAGGCCCATCCCCCTGGCTGATTACGTACCATGATATCATTCCGGAGCCAAGTCTTCCCTTTATCATAAGACCGGTCTAAGTAGATCTTTTCATCAAAGGCCCAGACTACATAAATATAGCCTTGAGGTCCTACAGCCGGCACTGCCCCTTCCGTAGTCTTATCATCATCGATACAGTCTCCTGGAAATTGGTTGAGCTGAATGGGTTCAGACCACTTTTTTCCACCGCCAGACATAGACAGCAAGATGTTACTTTGGCAATTGGGATCTTTGGAGCCATAATCGTCAAACTGAGTCCAGGTAACATATAAATTTCCGGTTTTTTGGTCTATGACCGCCCATTCCTTGTCCTGGTCTTTGGGATGGTTGAACCCAATAGCGGTGCCGTCGTCCCAGGTTAAACCTCCGTCAGTGGACTTTTGGCTTACAATCCGGTCCAGGATCTCCTCGCTCTGCCAATTGGTGCCCGCAGGATCCGACAAATGAAAATAATAAAAATCACCTTTCTTATCTGAGATCACTACTGGGTCCCCCCACACTCCCATGGAAGATTCTAGCTTTTTAGTTGTCCAGGTTTCACCTCCGTCTTCAGTGATGTATACTTTATCTAAAATAGCTCCTGCTACGATATTATCTCTATCCTTTAGGCTAATGGCAATACTCGGCTCCGCCGGGGGACGCTCACCTTCTTCTTGTACATCCAGCACTATATTTTTGAATTGAGCGAAAGAGGAGAAATAGATCAGGCCTAGCAGAACGAGTAGTAAATATCTTTTCATGCGTAAGATGTTTCGTACAAATATAATCTGGCGACCCAATTGTGCATCTCAAAGAACAAGAAATTGTTCCCTACGCCCTGATCCAATTTATACTATCTTAGAATTTTAGAGGTTTTCGCTATTATACTATCTTAGTTGTAATGACTTTAATAATCCATATTGACAAACCCATGATTAAAGTGAGTTGTATAGTTTCTTTTTTTACTCTAAGTATGATGGTATTCGGACAAGAAAAAAATGATAGACTAAATGGATTTTATCTCAATGTAGAACAGTTTGTCAAAAACCAACCTGTAAAAATGGGTTTTCATATTTATGATAAATTCAAGCCTCAAACGTCTAGTTTTGGTTCGTTTGTTTTAAGAGGCGGCTGTTATATTGGAGTCGCGACGGATGAACCCGTCGGTGAAATTTGGGGATTTACCTTAGAGGGTGAGTCCTATATAAATCATTATGGGTGTTATTATAGAATAGTCCTGCATGGCGGACTCTGTACGTATTACTATTTTGAAAAAAGTATTGTGCAATATAGACAGCCAACAGAGGATTTTCGTGCACATAAAACGCCGAAGGTTCAAGAGAAGGTTTTAGTAGCGAGTACAGGGAAAATTTTGGACAAAAAAGCAAACGTTCAAGAAATAATACATATAATTAAATCGGACCCCTATTTTGATGATAAACCCATTAGAAAACGAAAGATTGATTCTTACATCCTGGAGTACAACAATCGAAACACATTACAAAAACTGGCTGGCTCCTTAAAACCATGAAAGTCCTGTTTCAAGAGCCGGAAACGGCAAGATTTAATTTTGTATGTTAAAAACAATATATTAATAATCTGGAAGCAAAAATCCAACGTCGTTAATTACGGCGGCCCATGTAATTAAGGGCACGTCTTATACTTTATCTTTTGCAAGGTTCTGGATATCCGTTGTAAAGCTATCCTATTAACGATCCTGACTAAGCTTTTAAAACTTACAAATACTCCATACCCCCTTATCCAAACCAATAAGGATAAAACCAAATCACAGGCATTCCGTTATTAGTTATAATTTTGTATATTATACATAGTATAATTATCTCGCTAATGAAAAACAAGGGTTTAGGCGAATTTGAAGAACTGGTGCTACTTGCGGTTTGCATTTTGAAAGGCGAAGCGTACGGCGTTTCCGTAAAACGAGAAATAGAGCGTCACACCGGGCGGAGCATATTACTTGGTGCTGTACATATTACGCTTTACAGATTACAAGACAAGGGATGGTTAGAATCTAAAATGGGAGGAAATACCAGTAAACGCGGTGATCGCAAAAAAAGACTTTTTAAAATCACCGCTTCCGGCCTACGTCAGCTACAGGCCAGCCGGGAGGTAAGGCAAAGTATGTGGAAGCTTATACCTCAAATGAAAGCAAGCAACTGATGGGCAATTTAAATACGCCAAAATTAGCTAATCGACTACTTACCAGACTGATCGCTGACTCCTGTATCGAAGAGTTTTTAGGGGACCTGCAAGAAGTTCATATCGAAAGAATAGAGAGAAAAGGGAAAGTATACGCCTGGTTTATGTATTGGGTGGATACCTTTCATTTAGTTTTTGGCTTTTCTTCAACTCGAAAATTTTACCACATGAATACCAACTTTATGATCGCACACTATTTGAAATTCGCCCTTCGCAACCTACGCCTGAATTTGGCATTTTCATCCATCAATGTGATAGGACTGGCCGTAGGTTTGGCCTGCTGCTTGGTTATTGCCCAGTACCTTTCACACGAGTGGAGTTATGATCAGTTTCATGATGACCATGATAACATCTATAGAGTTCGTCAAAATATTCGCCAAGGCACAGATTTCATCGCAAGTGCAAATACCTTCTCACGATTGGCTTACGAAATGAATGAAACCCTACCGGCAGTAGAGACGGCCTGTAGGCTGCATAAAGCTAGTGGTAATATTACCGTTAAGGTCGGCGAATCACTTTTTCGAGAAGAAAGCGTAATGGGCAGCGACCCTAATTTTTTCGACGTATTTGATTTTGAGTTTATCTATGGATCCTCGGAAACTGCACTGACAGAGCCAAAATCAATCGTACTAACTCAAAAATTAGCTGAAAAGTACTTCGGATACGTGAACCCATTAGGGCAAGAATTGGAAATGGAGGGAGCTTATGGATTTTGGACCAAAAGTGGCTATCAAAGTACGGTAACCTACACGGTAACCGGTGTTATTGAGAACCTCCCGTCCAATACACATCTGGATTTTGACATTCTTATTTCCTTTAGCCTTTACCAGAATTTAGAACAGGAATTAAATAACTGGGGCAGCTCATTTTATACTTATTTTAAGCTTTATGAAACATCTCAAATCGACCTTGTGTATGACCAATTACCTGTGCTGGCTGAAAAATATCGTCCCGATCAAGGTATTGAGCTTGAGGTTCAAAAGTTGACTGATATTCACCTTAATTCAAATATGGTAGATGAGATCAAGAGGAATGGCAATAAAAAAGTAAACTGGTTACTGGCCACAGTGGCCGTACTCATTTTAATGATTGCCGGTACCAATTACATAAACTTCTCAACGGCAAAGGCTATCAACAGACAAAAGGAGGTAGGTATTCGCAAGATTTATTGGGCTAATTCGTCCCAGCTCTTTTATCAGTTATTGACAGAAGCCTTCG
>JBCCIX010000276.1:0-5980 GCA_039028075.1 Bacteroidota bacterium
CAGCATCCGGAGATGTTTCTCAACGAAAAGAACGCTGGAAAATAACTCAAATCCGATGGACTTTTATTTTTTTCTTCGGTAAGCTCTTGACTTCCGGCACCGATTCTATCAATTCCTGGACCAACCGGTCAGACTCGGCACGTTCACGTCGATTCAGCCTATTTTTTGCCGTCACGCGCTCATCCATATAAACCAGCGTAAAAAGAACAAAGTGCGTAATGATTGGAAAAAAAGTACTAATAGCAAACCACAACCAAAACGACCTACCGTAGCTGTATGCGAAGTAACCTGCTACTAACGGAATCGAAAAATAAAAAGCCGCAACGGCCAGAACAATATCAACCAGCATATCTCCTTCCCAAACTCGAAGTTAACATCCGGATACATGGAATGTTACCATTCACACTACTCCCGTATAATTTCTAAAATTACTTCTACCAACTGGTCTTTACTCAGTTTTTTTAAAATTTCTTTTTTCTTTCCCTTGGTAATGCCTTTGTCGAACAATTTATCCGACTCTCCATCAAGTATTGACTTTAATTTAGCAGCCCCGTGATGTTCTTTTACTCCAAAAAGTTCTAGTTCATCTTTAGCAATGTCCAACAGCTCTTTTCCCTTCTTCTTACAGGTCTCAATAGGTTTGTAGTCCGATTTAGAGTCACGTAACGCCCAGCTGCTGTAGTCTATTTTCAGATTTTCCACTTCATTGACCTTAGCATCTTTTGGGCCAAAAATCAAGGTAAGCACGTATTTGGTCGAACCTTTCCAGGCATCTAAATCAAACTCTTGATTAGAAAGCTTATTGATCTGATTATCAATGAGTTTTATATATTTTTCTTTCATAACTGGTCTTTCATTTGCTCTCCTGGCCGATAGGTACTTTTAGCTTTGGCATCAACATCAGCTTTGTAAAAAAGCACATCCTTAAATTCGCCTTTGGTATACATTAAAGCCTGATCATCAAAATGAGGAGAACTAGGATTGCCACTTTGTCCCCCGGTAGAAATACTCTTGGCTTTCAATGAATCTCCAAATTCCACGATGGCCACAAAACTATTCCCCCCTGTGCCATACATCTTTTTTGTACCCGGGTATTTACGACTTCCGAATGAAGCCAATGAGCCCCATCGTCCCGAGGCAAAGGCTACCGGTAGGCTCTCTTCATTATCATTAAACGGTTGCCGAATTTCTCCATTTACTCTTTGGTAACGATTTATGGCGCCCCACGGTACCTTCCAGGAACCAAAATCAGACTCAAGGATATTCATCGCACTTTTTAATGCCTTAATTCTTAATTCAGATTGGATACCACTTTCCATAAAATCCATTATAGATCCGGCAGGTCGATCGGTAACGGCGCGAGCCTCTTTCAAAAGTTCTTGTCCGTAATAAACAGCGAGTGTAGTTTCTTCGGACTTCTCCCCAAACTCGTAATTCCAGGCACTCAACATTTCCATGGCTTCCTTTACTTGAGTGTCTTTTGCAGCTGTGGCCAATAGTGGTGGTAACAATCTCGTAAAGCCGGTCAGCTTTGGATCGTAGGCCGCAGCTATTAAAGATTCTATGGTAAAATCGCTCTTCCCGGAAAGCACATCTACGGCATGCAGGCCTCGATAGTTCTCATAGTCCGGAGCGATGTAAGTGGCATAATCCTCTCGTTGAGGACTGTCTATACCAGCGGCAGTAAAGGGAGTTGAATTACAGTTTTGTATCCATCCACCTTCGGGGTTTAAAAGAGTGACTATCTCATCCACACTATGGAGACCCATGTAATCCGTAGCGGGATTACTTCCATCTACAGGTTTACTCCAATCGAAAGTGGGATCACGCTTTGGGATATAGTTCCCGTGAAAGTAAGCGATATTGCCTTCTGCATCGGCGTAGACCGTATTGTTTGAAGAGTTGGTCCGAAGGTCCATAGTGGCTTTAAACGCTTCATAGTCCTTGGCCTTGGTTCTTGAATACGACTGAGTCAGCGCCTCCACCGGCTTTTCCATAATGCTGAAGCTTATCCATTTATCGCCTTCGGTTCTTACGATCGGGCCATGGTGCGTTCTGTAAGTAGTAAAGGTTTTTTCCATCGTGCCGGAGTCGGATCGGTAGGGTATTATGATCTCCTTTACCTCAAGCTCCTTTTCCAAATCACCATGCTGGTAATACAGCTTACCTTCTTTTTCTATAATGGTTTCTACATACTCATCGATTGCATCTGCATAAGTAGAAGTATGCATCCACCCTAAACGATCATTAAATCCCTGATATACAAAAAACTGGCCCCAAGTAACCGCACCATAGGCACTCAGCCCTTCTTGACTATTTACATGCACTTCGGATCTGAAAAAAAATGAAGTGTGGGGATTAATAAGAAAAAGTGACTTCCCGTTTTTGGTATTCTTTGGGGCAATGGCAAAACCGTTCGACCCCCGAGGCTCATCATCTTGAATGAAGTAGGGAGAATGATAAGCAACCTCCTGCAAGCGCGTACCTTCGTAAAAAGTGCTGAGGCCACGAATAGAGATACGCTCGATATCTCCGCCGATGCTCCCTTCACTAAAAGTCAGCGCCATCCAGGGCTCGAACCTATCAATTAGCTTAGGTTTAACTTCAGGGTGTGTATGCAGATAATAATTGATACCGTCTGCAAAGGCATCCATTAATTTTTTAAGCCATTCAGGACTCTCTGCGTATTTTTCTTTCATATCTGCAGGATCAATGAATAGCTTCATCCTGAGATCCCGAAAGATCTCTTTTTCTCCTGCTATTTCCGCTAACCGACCCATTGCATTGATATAATTCATTTCCACCCGATTGAAGTCATCTTCACATTGAGCGTAAAGCAAACCAAAAATAGCATCAGCATCGGATTCTCCGTAGATATGAGGCACACCATAATGATCACGAATAATAGTGACTTTCTGAGCTTGTTCTTTCCATTTATCAGCTTCTAAAAGTGTTTCGGATGAGGGTTTGCAGGCAACTAATGCTAAAAGAAAAATTAGATATCTATTCATGCTTCAGGCGTTCAAGAAGCTGAAGTTACAAGAATGAGGCTGAATGAAAAAGAAGTAGCAGTGTATGAAAATGATAAAAAGTAATTTGTTTCGTTTACCTATTACTTAGTATGATTGTCTTTATAACTATGACCAAGCGCCTGCTCTTTATTCAATGTGCTATTTTTCTCTCCATATCCACGGGAAGGGCGCAGAATGCGCTTGTTCTCGCTGAAGAAATGTTCGCGGCTTCCAGGCAGATCAAAACGCTGTCTTACGTCATGGATAAGCAAGAGCGTATCGAGGGCAAAATGGTAAAGCAAAAGTCATTTATAAAGGTAAGACGCAATCCTTTCCAGGTATATGCCAAGCAGCTAAACCCAAATGAAGGACTTGAGGTCCTCTACAAAGAGGGCGATCGAACCGCATTGATCAATCCTAGTGGTTTTCCGTGGTTCAATGTCCGATTGGAACCTACGAGTCCGCGAATGACCAGAGATCAACATCATACCATCCTGGATTCCGGGTTTGACTGTTTTTTAGATGTATTAGAATCACTATTCCAAAAATACGATAGTGAACTTGACCACATGGCCGCCGTCACGGGTGACGAAATAGTGAATGGTCGCGACTGCTGGATACTGGAGTTTAACAATCCTAATTTTTCTTTTGTGAAATTCGTACCGGAAAAAAATATTTCACTTGTTGACCTGGTGAAAAAAAGAAAGATTAGCCGCGAAATGATCCAACGTTATAATGCCGGACTGGATTCTTCCAGTGAATTGAAAGCGGGTGAACATTTCACCATACCCAATGATTACTGTCCGCGAATGGTATTAAGTGTAGATAAAGCCACGAAGACCCCAATGAAAATACAAGTTTATGATCCGGAGGGACTTTATCAACATTATGAGTTCAGCGAGGTTGAGATTGATCCTCAATTTGCGGCTAATGAATTTGAATCGTCCTATGTCGAGTACGATTTTTAAGCGGACCCGATTTACCGCTCTTCATATTTTCAAATCACAGCTTTCTTTTCAAAGGGGACGAAGCTAAATTGGTCGGTGATTAATGCACCATCCTATGCAAACTACCAAAATAGCCTTTTTACTTTCTATCGTCTTAGTAGTATCTAGTACTACATTCAGTCAGAGGCGGTCGAGAAGCACTGCCAGCACGCCTTCGCCTTCTTTGATGCAAGACTCCGTATTTTCAGGATTAAAGCTCAGAAACATAGGTCCAGCTTTCATGTCAGGAAGGATTGGCGACATAGCCATACATCCTGAAGATGAAAATACATGGTTTGTAGCGGTCGCTTCAGGCGGTGTGTGGAAAACCGAAAATGCCGGAACTACATGGACTCCTATATTTGATCAGCAATCTTCATATTCCATCGGTTGCGTAACCGTTGATCCGCTTAATCCATATATCATCTGGGTAGGAACCGGCGAAAATGTAGGAGGTCGTCATATCGGTTACGGCGATGGTATCTACAAAAGTGAAGACGGGGGCATCACCTGGAAGAATATGGGACTTAAAACCTCAGAACATATCTCTGAGATCATTGTACATCCGGAGAACTCCAATGTGATCTGGGTAGCCTCCCAGGGACCACTTTGGAACAAAGGAGGAGAAAGAGGCTTTTACAAGTCCACAGACGGTGGTAAAAGCTGGAAACGTACGTTAGGCAATAATGAGTGGACGGGAGTCACAGACATTACAATAGATCCAAGAAACCCGGATCTGCTCTACGCCGCTACTTGGGATAGACACCGTACCGTCGCGGCTTACCTGGGTGGCGGGCCTGGTTCTGGCATTCACAGAAGTATGGACGGCGGAGAAACGTGGACCAAACTTTCGAATGGTCTGCCAAAATCTAATATGGGTAAAATAGGTATCGCGGTTTCTCCTATTCAACCAGACATTATTTATGCAGCTATAGAATTGAACCGTAGAACCGGTGGTGTATACAAATCAACGGATCGCGGTATCACCTGGAAAAAGCAATCCGATGCCGTAGCCGGTGCTACCGGACCACATTACTATCAGGAATTATACGCTTCTCCACATCAATTTGACCGGCTCTATCTGGTGGATGCCTGGATGCAATACTCAGTGGATGGCGGTAAAACCTTTAAACGCTTAAATAGAAACCATAAACATGGGGATAACCATGCCATAGCCTTCAAAAAAAGTGACCCTGATTACCTGTTGGTGGGCACGGACGGTGGTGTATATGAGAGCTTTGATCTGGGTAACCATTGGAGATACATGGAAAATCTGCCGGTCACGCAATACTACAAAGTGGCAGTCGATGATGCCGAACCCTTCTACCATATTTATGGAGGAACACAAGACAATAGTACTCAGGGAGGCCCCTCCAGAACCGACAATGTACATGGAATTCAAAACTCTGACTGGAAAGTGGTATTGAACTGGGACGGGCACCAGCCGGCGACCGAACCGGGAAATCCGAATATTATGTATGGTGAGCGCCAGGAAGGTAACCTTTCCAGGATTGATTTGACCACGGGAGAAGTCATCGATATTCAGCCTCAGGCAGGGCCTGATGAAGTTCACGAGCGGTTCAACTGGGATGCACCCATTTTGGTAAGCCCACACTCTCCTACTCGTATCTATTTTGCTTCCTACCGGGTTTGGAGATCGGATAATCGAGGCGATGAGTGGACCGCCATTTCAGGAGACCTGACTAAAAATCAAAATCGGATTGAACTTCCTATCATGGGTAAACAGCAGGGCTGGGATAACTCGTGGGATTTTTTGGCCATGTCAAATTACAACACCATAACTTCTCTAGCAGAATCCTCAAAGCAAGAAGGGTTGATCTATGCAGGTACGGACGATGGCATTATACAGGTTACTGAAGATGGAGGAGCGAACTGGAGAAAAATTAATGTCGGTACTATTCCCGGTGTTCCTAATACCGCTTTTGTCAATGATATCAAAGCTGATCTATTCGACGCAAACAC
>JBCCIX010000277.1:0-5974 GCA_039028075.1 Bacteroidota bacterium
GAGGTATTTGATGTACACAAGGTAGCTACTGCTCATGAATATATGGAAAGTAATTCTAACAAAGGTAAGCTCATACTCAGATGGCCCTAGTCACTCAATGCGTACATCACGGTGAATCGGCCGCAGATTTTTGTGTAGGTCAAGGCGCAAAAAACGCATGTATTCTTGGCCATTTTTTCTGGATCAGCATGACGCTGAAAAAAAAGATTGATTTCAACATATATCCGTCCGAAAATATGATTTGAAACTTTTGTGGTGTACCGTGGTTTTTCGTAACATAAGAATACCCGAAAACTGATCCGGATTACCCGTGGATTTAGGCTTGAGTTAACATAAAGGCTAGTCTTTGTTATATCTTAATTTCAACTTTTTGTACTGCCCAATAGGATCTTTTGAATTGAGCAACGACTTCCAATCTGCCGTTGTAACCGCCTCAAGTAACAATTCTTTGCCTTCGTCTTCCTTGGCAATCATAAAACCCGTTTTACCGTCACACGAAAAGTACCACACCTGCCGAGGTGTCTTATACCTGGATATTTTTAGCTCCTCTGTAAATCGAAATTTAGTCTTTCTGATGATCGCTATCGAATTAGATACTCCCTCTAATTTCATACTGTCGCAAGTGGTATTGTTCGGTCCCATCGTGAAATTATGTTCGACTTGAGAGACGCAGGTAATCGATGGAACTGACAAAGCAGCTACAGCCAAAAATTTAATCATTCTCATCATTGCAGAGTTCGTTCACTAACCGAGGTCAATCATTTGATGGTTTTTATTCTTTTAAACTATTAAATTACATGATATGCGTCAACTGCCCCAAATCCTTGAACAATCCAGATTGATCTATTACATGGGTGTATCCTATGAAGGGGGTTATCTATATGCCAATGAATATTTCCTGGATCGATTTAATTGCTACGGCCTTAAAGACGGATCGGTGCAGGTTAGGGACACTATCATTAAGGAGGATTGGAACAAGGTCAAACAACTTTTTGACAAATGTAAGAGACACCCAGGCGAAAACTTTGAGATCATTATTAGAAAACCTTCTACCAAAGGTGGAGTAGTGCATACTTCCTGGGAGTTTGTCGCAGACGATAAGGCCAAAGAAATAGTTTGCATTGGCTTTGATATCACTAAACGCGTGGCCTACACCAGGAAAGCTTGGGAGTTCGGCAGAAAGCTTAACCAAATCATCGACAGTATTACGGATGGGTTTTATTCCTTGGACCGGGACTGGCGCTTTACGTTGGTTAATCAAAACTTCTTGGATACGGTAAATAAATCGCGGGAGGAAGTCATTGGAAATACCATTTGGGAGCTTTTCCCTGATAATGATGATCATCAATATCCCGAGTTTTTCAGAAAAGCTATGACCAAGGGGGTTGCACAAAAGTTTGAAGACTATCGATCGGATCTGGATCGATGGTATTGGTCGGCGGCCTATCCTTCTGACGACGGTTTACTAGTGTTCTTTAAAGATATAACAGAGCGAAAGGTTGAAAGCGCCGCTTTAGAAGATTCCAGAAATAAGTTGACGGCAATTCTTAATAGTACTACTGAAAGTCATATGCTGGTTGCACCGGACTATAAGATACTGTCCTTAAACAAAACAGCGGACAAGGATTCACTCAGACTTTATGGTAAAAAGATGGCCATTGGTATGAATCTTTTGGACTATGTGGCACCAAATGACCACGAGCAATTTCAAGAGAGATTTATTCAGGCCTTGTCCGGTGAACTAGTGATCAGTGAGGAGACCATAGATTTTCCGAAGAGCGAGTCGAAGTGGTTTCGTATGGAGCTTTCCCCTGCACTTAACGAGGCTAATGAAATTATAGGCGTGGTGATTAACGCTGTGGATATTGATGAACTGAAGCGCTATGAACTCAAGCTTGAGAAATCTAATGAGCAGTTGAGGGCTATAGCCTATCAACAATCTCATGAAATGAGATCCCCTATCGCCAAGGTCCTGGGCTTAATGAATTTATTAAAGTCTTCTCCCGGAGATGAGGAGATCATGGCTCACCTCGAAAATGTGACTCACCAGCTGGATACCATTGTTCACGACATAATTGAAAAAACCGAACAAGCTTAAGCTTAAAACCAGCCCGACCCATAATTTTGAAAAGGCCAAGGTATGCCGGCAAGAATTAGAACAAGACCAACAAGGTAATACCAAAAAGTGAGTTTAAACTTTCTTTTATCCATTGAAGCTCTTTTTGATTTGCTATAACCTACAGTGATTAGGATTATGGCCAAGGTCATTAATGTAAAGTGCTCGACTAAGAAAAAGCGTAACATACTATACTGCATGGCCTCACCAGAAAATACCACTTTGGGACTCATAAAATAAAGTATGAGGCCTACAAGAAATTGTATGTGAGTGAAAATAAGTACAAACAAGCCAATCTTTTTGTCGCGAGCTGAAAAAGGGGTTGACCCACTCATTTTCTTGACCGCATTAAAAATGGCTAGTAGCAAGGCGATCAGCACCAACCATCGAAGCCCGGAGTGCGCGTGTATCAGAATTTTCATACCAAAAAAAATTCAAACAGGTCAAAAGTTAGAACCGGCTTCCACAGCTACACAGATCATTGCGCAGTTGAAACACTCATTTCTTGAGCCATTTTAACAGCTTCATACGCATTAACTATGCCTCCGGTAATCGATAATTCATTAAAATTAACCTTTTCCCCCTCTTTGCCGGGTTTAAAAACTTCAAGGTTATCAAATTTTCTAGCAGACTTTAAAATGATATCTTTCACCTGCGTCACGGAGAGGTTGGGAAAGTAAGACATTAATAAGGCTGCTACCCCGCTGGTGGCCGGAGCGGCCATACTTGTGCCATCATATTTTTTATAATTGTTATCCGGAGTGGTAGAATAAATTTGGACACCCGGGGCAAAAACATCGACAGTTTCCTTGCCGTAGTTGCTGAAGGCACCCACGAAATTCTCGTTATCACCCCACGAAGAAGCGCCAATTTCTAGCCAATTACTGGCATTGGAATTTTCGGCATATTTTTTTGTGGGGAAGTTGCTTCCTTTGTCAATGTCTTTGGAACTATTTCCAGCGGCGTGTACTAACAGTACTCCCTTTTTTTCGGCATACTTGACGGCTTTATCAACGGCTTCCTTTTGCGGGGAGTAGGATTTTCCAAAGCTCATGTTAATGATGTGTGCGCCGTTATCTACGGCATAGATAATGGCATTTGCAATGTCTTTATCACGTTCATCCCCATCCGGTACTGCCCGTATGACCATGATCTCCGAATTGTTAGCTATACCATTTATGCCTGTGTTATTGTCCCGGTTTGCCGCAATAATTCCCGCGACGTGCGTTCCATGGCTGGGATCGTGACCTTCAACATCATTATTGCCATAACCTTTCTCGTAAAGGTCTTCGTAATTATCATTGACGAATTTTCTGGGATCGAAATCCGTATTGTAGGTGTATTTAACTTGATTTCCAAAGTATTCAACCCCCTCTTTAAGCTCATTTGCAAATTCTTTGAAGTCTACATCTTCTCCCACATTTTGAAGAATAATACCGACTATACTGCGAGCCGCCAAAACGGTGGAATCCTGCGATTCTATTCCTTTTAGATCATCCATAGTGATCTTCTCAACATCCAAATAGGCTTTAAGAAGCGTATGATAGCGCAGCACGTTTTTTTCGAGATTGTAATAGAAATCGTATTGCTTTTGCGCTTTTTCCCGGGTAGGCTCAAATTCTTTTTTTACTTTCAGCCAGTACGCATACTCTTCTTTATTTTTTTTCTTGACCTTTTTTTCTTCAACTTCTCCATACTTTTCCTTAAGCGCTTTGTAGATTCGGGTGAGTTCGTACGTATCCTGCTCTACATTCCCATTTTTACCACCAATGAAGTTCCACCCGTACCGATCGTCGATGTAACCGTTGTTGTCATCATCTATACCATTTCCCTCAATCTCATCTTCGTTTATCCAGATCTTTCCTTGTAAATCTTCATGATCAATGTCTACACCTGAATCAATTACGGCAACCGTAATTTTCCTTGATGCTTTTCCTTTCAATAGCGTAGCATAAACCTTATTTGCGCTCACACCTTGCATTTGATCATCTTGCGGGTCCAACACTAGCCACTCCAAAGCCGGCATTTTAGTGCTATCGGCGGTCATCGACTGACCATTTACCCTTATGCTAATTATTAAAAATAGTATTGTGAAACTGCCAAGTAGCTTTTTCATCCTGTTCTTGCTTTATTTAGCCTCTTTTATCAAGAGCTATCACCGTCTGTCTGATTTAACTAGTGAAGATACTTGAATTTCGTTCCACCTAATTTTCTATTTATATGATCGGTAGATATCCGTTCAGAAGGGTGCGGTTGCTCTCGAAATTTTTACGTTTTTTATAAAAAACTTACGGCCGTTACCTCATCCTCAGATATGAAGAATCTCGAATTCTAAATATATGTATCTTCATTGTCAATCAAAGGAGGTGGGATGGTGTATTATTTATGCTTGTTGTCGATAGTAATTTTCTTTGGACTTTTTTATTACCTGGCTTTACGGGAAGTTGAACAAAAAAATCTCCATTAGCGGACCAAAAAATCCATTTGAGTTTTCACCGGATGCAAAAGTGACTATCTTTAAGAAGTAACCCACTTTACTACATGGTACTCGAAGAAATATCACTTAAAACAAGGTTTAATACCGTCCGAAACCAATCGCTCGCCATATGTCAGCCATTAACACCTGAAGATCACGTGGTGCAGCCGGTGGTTGATGTCAGCCCACCGAAATGGCATCTAGGTCATACCACATGGTTTTTTGAAACTTTCATACTCGTTCCTTACGCTGAACATTACCAATGCTTTGATGATAATTACAGCTATCTTTTTAATAGCTATTACGAAACGGTAGGGGCGCGGGTCATTAGGACAGATAGGGGTAATATGACACGTCCATCAGTAAGAGACATCCTCAGATATCGCGAGCATGTAGATGAGGCACTTGAGAAGTTTTTAGACGGTGAATTAGCACCAAATCAGCTTAATTTGATTGAGTTGGGTTTACAACACGAGCAGCAACACCAGGAGTTGCTGTTGTATGATATCAAATACATTCTTGGCAATAATCCTTTATTTCCAGAATATTTGCCGGGTCTTAAGCATCTTCACTGCGAGCAACGTAAAGCCGAAAGTTTAGAAATACCTGAAGGTATTTATTCTATTGGTTATGATAAGGAAGGTTTTTATTTTGACAATGAGCGCGGTGTACATAAAGTTTATCTTCATGGATGTAAGATAGAGGATAGACTCATTACCAACGGTGAATATTTAGAATTTATGTTTGACGGAGGTTACGAGGATTTTCGGCATTGGCTTTCGGAGGGTTGGGATTGGGTTAATACCAATCAAATTAAAGGACCATTTCACTGGCACCAAAGCGAAGGCGAATGGATGGTGTATTCACTGCGTGGTGGGCTGCGACCGGTAGAATTGAACGAACCTGTAACTCACATCAGTTTTTTTGAAGCAGATGCCTATGCCAAATGGAGGAAGAAGAGACTTTTGACTGAATTTGAGTGGGAGGTGGCCTGCAATCAATTTGGTAACATAGATGATCACTCAAACTTCTCAGAGCGAGAGAGCTTTGCTCCAAACCCGGCCTTGCCTAACCAAAATCAATTATTTGGAGATGTCTGGGAATGGACTTCAAGCGCCTACCGACCCTACCCTTTTTACGAAGCTCCCGAAGGAGCAGTGGGGGAATACAATGGTAAATTTATGGTAAACCAAATGGTATTGAGAGGTGGCTCATGCGCTACTTCAAACACGCACATAAGAGCGACGTACAGAAATTTTTTTCACCCCCATCTGCGTTGGATGTTCTCAGGCATTCGGCTCGCCTCTGACTTGTAAAATCCGTTTCATGAATCAAGAATTTGCTAAGGACGTTTTAGACGGACTTAATGCTACGCCTAAATC